>CAVCTM010000034.1:0-18431 GCA_963605115.1 Pseudobutyrivibrio sp.
TTCGGCTCCGTGCCGTGGATGAGGCGGCTGATATTGGCGCGGTGGAGGAAGATGACCAGCACCGTCACGAGGCAGCAGAGCCAGAAGCCGCTGTCGAAGCCCTTGCCCGGCAGGACGAGGTAAGCCCACGGAAACGCGAGCGCCGCCGTCACCGAGCCGAGGGACACGCGGCCGCTCAGCACCGCGGCGAGCGCGAACACGCCGAGGATAATGAGGAACATGCGCCAGTCCAGCATCAGCGCGATGCAGCCGGAGACGGACACGCCCTTGCCGCCGCGGAAGCCGTGGTAGACCGGGAAGCAGTGACCCAGAAGACATGCCGCGAGCGCGAGGGAGAGCCCCAGCCCGCCGCCCAGCAGCCGTCCGAGCAGCCCCGCCGCCGCGGTCTTCGCCATGTCGCCCGCGAGCGTCGCAAGTCCCGCGCCGAGCCCAAACACGCGCGCCGTGTTCGTCGCGCCGGCGTTGCCGCTGCCGCAGTCGCGGATGTCCTTGCCGTAGCGCACGCGCGTCAGCATAAGCGAAAAGCTCAGCGAGCCGAGCAGATACCCCGCAGCCGCCGCGAGGATATATTTCAGAATGGTCATGTCAGTGCTCCCTTAAAAAGAGATATCCCGATTACTATACCACATTTTTCCGAAAGCGCAAGTAAATAAATGATGAACTCACACCGTGAGCGGGCGGAGGAGCCGGACCTCGATCTCGTCGCCGGGGGCGCGGTCGGGGGCGTGGGCGGGGGTCACGAAAAACGCATTGCTGCGGAGCATCGCCGCCTCGTCCGCCCTGCCTCTGCCGAGGGGCGTGACGGTGAAGCCCTCGCCGTCGCGCCGGACGTCCGCGCGGGAAAAAACGTCCAGCGGCGCGCCGCCGCGCAGCGGGGCGGTCAGGCGGGCGCGGACCGTTTCGCGCCGGGGCACGGGCGTTCCCAGCCAGCGGCAGACGACGGCGCGGACGAACCACTCCATCGTGAAAAACGCGGCGAGCGCGGGACCTGCCATATTGATGAGCGGCTTGCCCTCCGCCACGGCGACGCCCAGCGGACGCCCCGGCGCGGCGGCGACGCCGTGGAACAGCAGTCTGCCCTCCGCGGCGATGAGGCGGGTGTTGAAGTCCTCGCCGCCCTTGCTCGTGCCGCCGTTGATAATGACAATATCCGCCGCGTCCATCGCGCGGCGCAGCGCGTCGGCAAGGCGCACCGGATCGTCCGGCACGATGGAAAACGGAACGCACTCCGCGCCCATTTCTTCGAGCATCAGGCGGACCATCAGACTGTTCGTATCGTAATTGCAGCCGCGGCGCAGCGGCTCGCCCGGCGCGAGGAGCTCGCTGCCGGTGGGGATGAACGCCACGCGCGGGCGGCGGCGGACCTCCACGGTCTCCACCCCGCCCATGGCGAGCGCGGCGAGGTCGCCCGCCCGCAGGGGCAGACCGGCGTCAATGAGCTGCGCGCCTTCCGGCAGGCGGCTGCCCCGCCCGTTGACATTCATGCCGGGCGTCACTTCGACGCCCTCGCGGATGCGGAGCCCGCCGTCCGGCAGCAGCTCGGCGTCCTCGATGCGGATCACGGCATCGAAGCGGTCGTCAAAATCGTCGCCGGTGTCGGCGCGAACGAAATCTTCGCCGAGACGCCACGCCGCGGTGTCCGGCATTTTTCCGGCAAAGCGGGCGGAGTCCACGGCAACGCCGTCCATCGCCGAGGCGCGGACGACGGGGAGCGCGTGGCGCGCGGTGTAAGCGCGCACCGGCACGCGGCCAAGCGCGGACGCGGCGGGGACGGTCTCCGTCCCGGCGTCCGGGGTCCATTCTGCAAAGAGCGCCGCGAGTGCGTCGGCGCGGGAAATAAGCTTTTCCATAGGGATTCGGGTTTTCCTTTCTTCAGATCACTTCTCCCCGCGGGCAAGGCGGGGAATGTCGCCCACGCCGCCCAGCACGATGCTGGGGCGATAGGCAAAGTCGTCGAGCGTTTTGCGCGTGGAGACGCCGGAGAGCACGAGCACGGTGGACATGCCGCTTTCCAGCCCGGAGATGACGTCGGTGTCCATGCGGTCGCCGATCATGACCGCCTCGGCGGAGTGGCAGTGCAGCAGGCGCAACCCCGTGCGCATCATAAGCGGGTTTGGCTTGCCGCAGAAGTAAGCCTGCCGCCCGGTCGCCATCTCGACGGGCGCGATGAGCGCGCGGCACGCCGGGGCGATGCCGTTTTCGATGGGACCGGAGACGTCCGAGTTCGCGCCGATGAGCTTTGCGCCCGCCAGCACGAGGTTCGTCGCCTTCGTCAGCGTCTCGATGGAGTAAGTCCTGCCCTCGCCGATGACAACATAGTCCGGGTTCACGTCGTTCATCGTGATCCCGGCGTCATAGAGCGCATTCAGGAGCCCCGCCTCGCCGATGGCGAACACGGAGCAGCCGGGCGCCTGCTCGCGCAGGAACGCCGCGGTCGCGAGCGCGCTGGTGTAAAAATGCTCCTCCGGCACGTCGAGCCCCATGCGCGCGAGCTTCTGGTTCAGCTCCCGCGGGGTGTAGCCGCTGTTGTTCGTGAGGAAGAGATATTCCTTGTTCTCCTCGTGCAGCCACTGAATGAACTCCGCCACGCCGGGCAGAATGCGGTTCCCGTGGTAGATCACGCCGTCCATGTCGCAGATGAAGCCCTTTTTCTCGTTGAAGTTCACGCCGTCGGTTTTCATTGGCAGGAAGCCTCCTTGCGGTTTTTTTCTTTTATTATACCACGTTCTTTTGTTCCGAACAAGTCACTTTGGCAATCAAAGCGGGATTGACGTTTTTTCTTCGCACTGCTATAATTTTTTCATTCTTTGAAAGCGGGAGGGTTTTTCTTGGATCTGAGCCAGCTGGAATTTTTCCTTGCCGTCGCCCGAACGGAACACTTCACGCAGGCGGCGGAGGAGCTGAACGTTTCCACCTCCTCCGTCAGCATGGCCATTGCGAGGCTGGAGGACGAGCTCGGCGTGCAGCTTTTTTCCAGAAGCGGACGCCGGAAATACCTGAACTCGACCGGGATCGTGTTCAAAAACCACATCGATCAGGCAATGAAGCAGATCCAGCTCGCAAAAGCGGAGGCACTGCTCGCCGACCACACAGAGCGCAACACCGTTCAGATCGCGTCGGATTCTCTGGAGGCGCTCTCCGTCGGCGAGGTCGCGTTTTTGTCCCGGCACCCGAATTTTTCCATTCACCAGTTCAGCACCTCTTCGGAAAAGGTCGTCAGCAGCATTCTGTCCCACCGGGTGGATTTCGGCTTTTCCCATACCTTTCTGGAAAATGCGGACATTCTCTCCACCCCGGTCCTCCATGAGCGCATCGGGCTGCTGGTCAACCGCCGCCATCCGCTCGCCGGGCGGAAGCAGGTCCGCCTTTCCGAGCTCGCGGACGAGTCCTTCGTGCTGCTTCAGGAGGGCACGAGCTACCGCCACATGGCGGAGGAGTTTTTCGCGTCTGCCGGGATGAACCCCCACATTGTGTTCGACGCACTGGACCTGCACATGCTCTATAAGGCGGTCGCCAACAATCTGGGCGTCGCGTTTTTGTCCGACGGCGGCTGGCACCAGAACATGGTGCTTCAGGAGAGCGCTCTGCGCTCCAATCTGGAGATCGTGCCGATCGAGGATGCGATCTGCAACCGCACCTTTTACCTCTCCGCGCTGCGGCGCTACCAGCTCCCTCCGGCGTCGTGGTATTTTTACACCTTCCTTTTCGAGTTTTTCAATCAGGTCGAGCAGGAGCAGCTTGAATTCCGCAAGCAGCTGGGCTGGGTCTGAGCCAAAGTCATTCCGCCCGGACCGGGATCCTCCCGGTCCGGGCTTTTTGTCGAATCGTTCAATTATGGTGAACGGTTTCCTCTGCAATTCGAATTGCTTCCGTGCCCCGCAGTCCCTATAATATGACTTGTAGCTACGAAAGAAACAGGAGGTTGTTTGAATGTGAATACGACGATCCTCGGCATTGTCGGTGTTCTGGTGCTGATTGGCATGATCTTTCTCGGCACGAACATCGGTTTTGCTATGGCGGCAGTAGGTTTTGTCGGCTTTGCGCTGCTCACCGACATCCCGACTGCGTTTTCCCTGTTCCGCACCGTTCCCTTTACCAATGCGGCAAGCTATTCCCTCAGCGTTATCCCGCTTTTCGTCCTGATGGGTCAGTTCGCCCACCACTCCGGCATCAGCCACGGTCTGTTTGACGCATGCGAACGATTCCTTGGACGCACAAAGGGCGGGCTCTGCGCGGCGGCGGTCGCGACGAGCGCCGGCTTCTCCGCCATCTGCGGCTCCGCCCCCGCGACCGCGGCGACGATGGCGACACTCGCGCTGCCGGCGATGCGTCGGCGGAGCTACGACGATTCTCTCTCCACGGGCTGCATCGCCGCGGGCGGCACGCTCGGCATCCTCATCCCGCCGAGCACTCCCTTCATCGTCTACGGCATCTCCGCAAACCAGTCCATCGGCCGCCTTTTTGCGGCAGGCATCGTCCCCGGCATTCTCCTCGCCCTCGCCTTCATTGCGGCGATCAAGATCGTCTGTCTGCGCAATCCGGCGCTCGCCCCCGCCTCCACGGTCCGCTACACCGCGAAGGAAAAGCTGCGCTCGCTGGTCGGCGCGCTGCCGATCCTGGCGCTCTTCGCCATCGTCATCGGCGGCATCTTCAGCGGCTTTTTCACGGCGAATGAGGCCGCCGGCGTGGGCGCCTTCGTCGCCATGCTGTTCATGGCGCTCAAGAAAAAGCTCACCTTCAAAAACGTTTATCGCGCGCTTTATGAGAGCGTCAAGATCACCGCGATGATCTATATCATCTTCATCGGAGCCTACATCTTCGGCTACTTCCTGACGATCACGATGATCCCGATCACGATGGCGAACTTTGTCGCGAGTCTCAACGTTCCCCCGATCGTGGTCATGCTCATTATCATAGCGATCTACGTCGTGCTCGGCTGCATCATGGACGCGATGGCGATGGTCCTGCTGACGGTCCCCATCTTCCTGCCCATTATCGAGATGCTCCAGCTCGACCCCGTGTGGTTCGGCGTTGTCATCGTCCTCGTCATGCAGATCGGCATGATGACGCCGCCGGTCGGCATGAATGTCTACGTCCTCGCCGGCATCGCGCGCGACGTTCCGATGCACAAGATCTTCAAGGGCGTCGTCCCCTTCGTCATCGCGGCAGTCATCGTCGTGCTGATCGTTCTGCTCGTGCCGGAGCTGGCGCTCTGGCTGCCGAATCTGATCTTCAACAAATAAAAAGCAAAAAAGGAGCGCACTATCATGAAGCTGAGAACCCGCATTTTCGCCCTGATCCTGCTCTGCGCCATGCTCGCCTGTCTCGCCGCCTGCGGCGGGAAGGAGGGCAAGAGCGACACCGTCTATGAGCTGAAGCTCGACTGCGTGGATCCCTCCACGTCCATTATCGCGACCGGTCTTGAGCGCTTCAAGACCGAGGTCGAGGAAAAGAGCGCCGGCCGCATCAAGATCAACATTTTCTACGGCTCCACCCTCGGCGCGCTGGCGGACGCCTATGACAATCTTCTCCTCGGCGTCAGCGACATGGCTTGGGGCGCGGCGGCGCACTACCCCGGCCGCTTCCCCTGCACGGAGGGCATGACCATCCCCTACATGGGCGTGGACAGTCCCTATCATGCTGCACAGGCGATGTGGGAGCTCTATGAAAACGACGAGCAGTTCCAGAAGGAGTTTGAGGACGTCAAGCTCCTCGCCCTGCACACCTCCGCCGCGTTCACCCTCTCCTCCGCAAAGAAAGACCCCTCCGACATCGGCGGCTATCCCGGTCTGAAGATCCGCACCAGCAGCAGCAACCTCACGAACTGGGTCACGGAGCTCGGCGCGACGCCCATCGGTCTGAGCGCGGGCGAGGTCTATGAGGCGCTCAGCAAGAACGTTGTCGACATGGTCGTCTGGGATAACGGCGGACTTTGCAACTACAAGGTCTATGAGCAGCTCAAGCTCGTTGTCGACGAGCCCATCTGCTACCAGCCGTTTTTCCTGATGATGAACAAAAAGAGCTACGAAAAGCTCCCCGCCGACCTGCAGGCGGTCATTGACGAGTGCAGCGGCAAGCTGCTCGTGGACGCGCTGGCGCAGGATTGGCAGAGCTTTGCCGACACGAGCCGCCAGACGCTCATCGACGAGGGCGTCCAGATGGTCGCGCTCAGCGACGACGCGCGGAGCGCGTGGCACGCCGCCGCAGAGAAGATCCAGGGCTCGTGGATCGAGACGCTGAACGGTCTCGGCTACGACGGACAGGCGGTTTTCGACTCCTATCTCGCCGCGATCGAAAAAACACGCTGACGGCGCATCATCCCCGCCGCGACCCGCGGCGGGGAGCAAGGAGAGAATGAACATATGAAAAAACTCGACAAAATTTCCGATATTCTGGGGCTTATCACCAAGGTGCTGTCCTGCGCGGCGCTTTTCGGGATGATGCTGCTGATCTGCGCGGACGTGCTGCTCCGCCGCACGATCAACGAGTCCATCATCGGCTGCGTCGACATCGTAATGATGATCATGGGCGTGCTGATCTTCGCCTCCTTCGTGATCACCCAGCACGACCGCGAGATGATCCACGCGACCTTCCTGCTCGCCAAGCTGCCCGGAAAAAGCAAATATATCGTCTGGTGCCTCGGTCACGTGATCTCTACGGCGGTCTGCATCGCCATGGCAGCCGCGACCTTTATCCACGGCTTTGCGATGCGCGCGACGAACGCCTCCACCAGCACGATCCACATCCCGACCGCGCCGTTTTATTTCCTCTCCGGTCTGCTTCTCATGATGCTCGCCGCCGTGCTGACGATCGAGGCCGCGAAAACGGTCATGGCGCTCTGGAACGGCAAGTGCGCGGAGGAGATGCACAGTCAGTGGACAGCGTAAGAGAAAAAAGGAGCAAGCCATGACTGAAAAAGAAAATGTTCTCCACGCCCTGCGTCACGACGGAAAGGCGCAGTGGATCCCGAATTTCAAGGATTCCGTCATCTTCTTCACCCCGAAGGCCTCCCGCGACAAGATCCGGGAGGGGCGGGACTGGTTCGGCGTTTCGTGGAAGGATTTCACGCCGCTCAACCGGCCCCTTTTTGAGGAGGCCGCGGACTGGAAGACCGAGCTGGTTTTTCCGGATCTGGACGCCATCGACTGGGAAACGGAGGCGCGCGCCGTCCTGCCGACGCTCGACCGGGAGAACAAGGCGCTCTGGATGTCCTGTTCGCAGGGACTCTTCGACCGCCTCCAGTGCTTCCTCGGCGCGGAATACGGCATGACCGCCTTCTACGACGACCCGGACGCCACCCACGAGCTGCTCGAAGCGCTCACGGACTTCCGCATCCGGCTGATGGAGAAGCTGATCGACCACTACGACCCCGACATCGTAGACTACCGCGACGATTACGGCACGCAGATCAGCCTGTTCTTCTCCCCGGAGATCTTCGACGAATTCTTCTTCCCCAACCTCCGCCGCATCGCGGACTATGTCCACAGCCGCGGCAAGATCTTCGTGCAGCACTGCTGCGGCAAGGTCGACCCGCTGATCGGCCGCTTCGTCGCGCTCGGCGCGGACACCTGGGACTCCGTTCAGCCCTGCTGCGACCTCGCCGCCATTTACGCGCAGTACGGCGACCGGCTCGGCTTTTCCTCCAACATGGACCTGCAAAAATTCGCGGCCTGCTCCGAGGAGGAGGCGCGCGAGGTGGTCCGCTATTACATCGACACGCTCGGCGGCAGACGGAATCTCCTGCTCTGGGACGTCTATCCGCTGGAGGTCGCGCTCGACCCCGCCGTCCTGACCGACGAGATCCGGCGATACGGAAGAGCCTTCTGCGATGCCCATCCCGCACCTTGAAAAACCAGATCGCCGCGGTCCGGAGCTTCGGACCGCGGCGGTTTTTTTTATTTGCTCAGAAAGCGCATCAGGATCGCGGCGAGTTGGGCTCTTGCTGCGGTGACCTGCGGGGAGAGGACGCCGCCGCCGATGCCGGTCACGAGGCCCTCGGCGCTCGCCCATGCGAGGGCGGGGACGGCGTAAGCGGAGATCTCGCCGCTGTCGGTGAAGGCGGAGAGGTCCGCCGCGGCGGAGGTATCGAGCCCCTTCCAAGCCGCGTAGCGGAAGAGGATGGCGGCGAGCTGCTCGCGGGTGAGAACATCGTCCGCGCCGAAGGCGGCGGCGCTGTAGCCGCTCACGATGCCGTTTTCCGCCGCCCACGCGATGGCGCTCTCATAATAGCTGCCCGCCGCGACGTCCGCGAAGGGGCACTCCCCCGCCGCGGGCTCCCCCTCCAGCCGCCAGAGGATCGCGGCGAGCTGACCGCGGGTCGCGGCGGCGTAAGGTGAAAACGCGCCGGCGCCGGTGCCGGTCATCAGCCCCTGCCCGCTGACGTACTGCACAGCGGAATAAAACCAGTCGCTCTCGGAAACGTCCGTAAAAGAGCCGGGGGCGGCGGGCTGCTGCCCGCCGCCGGGATTTGCTCCGGGGTTCTGTCCGTTTCCGGGGTTTGGCCCGCCGTTTCCGGGAGCCTGCCCGCCATTGCCGGGCTGCTGACCGTTTCCGGGCTGCTGGCTTCCGTTTCCGGGCTGTCCGGGCTGCTGCCCGCCGCCGGAGACGCCGCCGGACTGGGCGGCAGAGGTCGCCGCAGAGGTGCTGCCGGAATAGAGACTGTAGCTGCTGCCGGCGCTGAGATCGGCGCTGGAGAAGAGCGCGTAGCTGACATTGCAGGGCGCTTCGACGCTGTAGAGCACATTGCCGCTGCCGTCGCGGACGCTGAGCGTGGCGCCGCGGGCCACGAGGCTGCCGCTCATCCCGCCGCCGAAGCCGCCGCCCATTCCGCCGGAGGAGCCGAAGCTGACGCAGGGCTGGCTCGCCGTGAGGCTGAGCCCCATGCCGTTGCTGCCGCCCGCGGCGAGGACCGTGCCGCCCGTGATGCTGACCGCGCCGTCGGCATCCAGCGGCTGGTTATCCGCGGTGTTCGCGGAGAAGACCGCGACCGTGCCGCCGGAGATGGTGAGCGAGCCGTTGGAGTCGAAGCCGTCGCCCGCGGTGGTGTAGGCGTAAATGCTGCCGCCGGAGATGTTCATGGAGAAGGCATAGCCCGTGAGGTCGGAGTTTGCGGCGTTCAGGCAGTCGTCGGTCGCGAGGATGGAGATATCGCCGGAGCAGATGTTCAGCGTCGCCGCCTCAAGTCCCTCATAGCAGGCGGTAATGTCGATCGTGGGACCCGCGGTGCCGTCTGCGCCGACGTTCAGAACATAGTCGCTGTGAACGGCGTCGTCCGCGGCGGAGATGGTCAGACAGCCGCTTTCGATGTTCAGGGTCTGCTCGGCGTTGATCGCGTCGTTGACGGGGGCGTCGATCACGAGCGTCAGCTCGCGGATGGTGAGGCTCGCCTCGCCCTCCTCGTCGGTCGTTGCGCCGGACTTGATGCCGTTTTTTCCGTTTGCGGTGATGGAAACCGTGCCGGTCCCGCAGAGGGTGACGGTCGAGCCGTCCTTGCACTTGATGACGGCGTTCTCGGCGTTTTCGTTGTCGGGGTAATTGTCGTCGTTATTCTGCGCGCTGTCGGCGAGGCGGTTGACGCTGCCGCCCGCGGCATAGATCGTCACCTCCGTGGACTTGTTGCAGGCGATGGGCGCGGTGTCGCTGCTCGTGAGGTCGAGCCCGTTCAGAACGAGCGTGACGCCCGTGGTGCCCTTTTTGACGGTGACGGAGCCGTCCGCGCAGGAGCCGGTGAGGATATAAGTCCCGGTGGACTGGATGGTGAGCGCCGTGCCTTCGAGCTTATAGCCGCCGGTCGCGGAGGCGGTGATGCCGTTGTCGCTGAAGGTGAAGGTGATGGCGTCGGCGGCGGAATAGGTGCTCGCCGCGGTCTGGACATAGCTGGAAGTCTCCACGGCGGCGGCTGTGCCTGCGCTCTTCGTGACGGTCCCGCCGCCCGCGCCGCAGGCGGTCTGGGTCAGGAGCAGCGCCGCTGCGAGCGCTGCCGCGCCGCAGGTCGTGAGAAGCTTGCGTTTCATGGTTGTTGTCTCCTTTCAGATATCATTCGGACAGGACGGTCCCGTCCGCGAGGGTGATGGTGTAGCCGTTGAAATTGATGGTGCCGTTGTTCACAAGGCTCGTGACCGTGCAGTCGCCGGTGAGGGTCCATGTGCAGCCGCTTCCGACGGTGACGTCGGCGTTGTCGCCGACCGCCGCGCCGCCGGCGGCGTTTTCGGTGATGCTGATCGTGCCGGTGAAGCTGCTGCCGTTTTGCAGCGTGAGCGTCAGGGTGGAGATGGAGTCGACGAGGATGTCGCCCTCGAGCTCCTGCGCGTCCGCGGTGAGCTCCACCTGCGCGCCGTTGCTGCCGGCGGTGCCCCAGCCGTGGCTCGCGGAGTTGCCCGTGACGCGCAGCAGATACGCCGCGGCGTCCGTGTTATGGAGCTTCACGCCGCTGAGATAGAGCACGCAGTGGGTGTTCGTGACATAGAACATGTCGCCGCTGAGCCCCGTGAGGCTGCCGCCCGTCATGGAGAAGCTCGACGTGCCGACCTCGGCGTCGCCGGACATGGACTGATAGATCATCACGTTGTGGACGTTCTCGTCCGAGCTCGCGCCCTCGGTGTCGCTCATGCTGCCGCTGACGTCGCAGTTTTCCAGCGTGATGGAGTTCTGCCCCTCGATGACGAGCGCTTCGGAGTTCGTCGCGGTGAGCGCCGCGTTCCTGACGGTGATGTCCGCCGTGGAATAGACCGCCGGGGAGTTATAGCCGTTCGTGGTGTAAGTCCCGCCGTCGACGTTCACGGTGCCGCCGCCGCGGTCGGAGCGGATGGCGGCGCTGGAGTTGCCGGAGGTCTCGACCGTCAGGTTTTCCGCGTTCGTCGTGCCGCCGCCGGTGGTCTGGATGCCGCCGGAGTTGTCCGCCGTGGTGGTGATGACGGAGTCGGAGATGTTCACGGTGGTGCCGCTGCCGTAGCTGAACACGCCATTGCCGTTCTGCGCCGAGGAGGTGACGGTCGCACCGGTGATGGTGACGGTCGCGCCGTTCGTGGCGAGCAGCGCGGCGTTCACGCCGTAAAAGTCGCCGTTTTCCGTGTTGCTCGTCGCACCTGCGGACTTATTGACCGTGACGGCGCTGAGCGTGACCGCCGCGCCGTCGATGCGGAGGGCGTTTTCGTCGTCGCCGGTGGAGGTGTAGGTCTCGCCCGTGTAGGCACCGTCCTCGGTAATTGTGTTGGCGCTGTCGCCCTGCGTGACGGTGCTGCTGCCGCCGAAGGAGCCGCCGGGACCTCCCTGTCCACCGGGCGCCTCGCCGTCCGGCTTCTCCGGCGGAGTCTGGGCGCCGTCCGGCGCGGCGGTCTCGGTCTGGGCGGGCGTCTCGGTCTCATCGGAGCCGCTCGCGTCCGTGCTGCCGCAGGCGGCGAGGGAGAATGCCAGCGACGCGGCGCATAAGATGGAGAGGAGCTTTTTGGTGTTGTCGTTTTTCATAATGAAGGATGCCTCCTTTTTTAATGATCGGAACCGTTCTTTTTTCGCTTCCGCCGGGTCCCTCCCGGCTATGGCTGCATCATAAGGCGCGAAGCTAAAGGCAACTTAAAGAAATCAAAAAAGTTTTTTTAGGTTGCTTTTAGGTTCATAGATTAGGATGAGCGCATATCAAGGAGGTGCCGAGCTATGGCAGAAAAGATCCAGTGCTGCTTCCAGCGCTATGAAAAGAAATACATCCTCAGCCGCGCGCAGCAGGCATACATTATTGAAAATATGCGCGCCCACATGGTCCCGGACGAATACGGGCAGTACACCATTTGCAGCGTCTACTACGACACATCGGACTGGCGGCTCGTCCGCGCCTCGCTGGAAAAGCCGGTATATAAGGAAAAGCTCCGCGTGCGCAGCTACGGCGTTCCGGCGGAGGACGGGCGCGTGTTTGTGGAGCTGAAGAAAAAGTTCGACGGCGTGGTGTATAAGCGGCGCGTCACGATGGGCGCGGCGGAGGCGGCGGCGTTCCTGCGCGGCGAGACGCCGCCGAAGGACCAGATCGGGCAGGAGATCGCGTGGTTCCAGTCCTTTTACCACGCGGAGCCGCGGGTCTTCGTCGGCTACGACCGCCTCGCCTTCGCCGGGCGGGAAGACCCGGAGCTGCGCATCACCTTCGACAGCGGTCTGCGCTGCCGGGACGAGAACGCCGACCTGCGCGCCGGGGACTACGGCGCGGCGATCTTGGCGCCCGACGCGGTGCTGATGGAGATCAAGATCCCCGGCGCAGCCCCGCTCTGGCTCAGCCGTCTGCTGACGGACGCCGGCGCGTTCCCCGGCACCTTTTCCAAATATGGCACATTTTATAAGACCCACATTCTGAATCAGACTTTTGACGCAAAGGAGGCTGCCTGCTGTGCTTGATTCGATCATTCCCGCGGAAGGGCTGACGCTCTCCGCCTTCCTCATCTGCACCGCCGTTTCGCTCGTTCTCGGACTCGGAGCCGCGTTCGTCGGTTCCTTCCGCTCCCGCTCGACCCAGAGCTTCGCCGTCACGCTCGCGATCTTGCCCGCGGCGGTGCAGGTCGTCATCATGCTCGTCAACGGCAATCTCGGCGCGGGCGTCGCCGTGGCGGGCGCATTCGGGCTCGTGCGCTTCCGCTCCGCACCGGGCACGGCGCGGGAGATCGGCGTGCTGCTGCTCGCCATGGCGATCGGGCTCGCGACCGGCATGGGCTATATCGGACTCGCGCTGCTCGCCTTCGTGCTCATCGGCGGCGCGCTCACGGTGCTGACGGCGCTGCGCTTCGGTCAGCGCGGCGCGGACGAGCGCGTGCTGAAGATCACGATCCCGGAAAGCCTCGACTATGACGGGCTCTTCGACGATCTCTTTGCCCGCTTCACCCGCTCCCACGAGCTCATCCGCGTCAAGACCAGCAATATGGGCACGCTCTATGAGCTCGAATACCGCGTCGCGCTGCCCGGCGGGACCGTGCCGAAGGAGTTTCTGGACGCGCTGCGCTGCCGCAACGGGAATCTGAACATCAGCTGCGGGCGGGAGAACACGCGCGAATGTCTCTAAAAAGAAAACCGGCGGTTGATTTTTCCGCCGGTTTTCCTTATACTTTGCTTAGAAAAAACGAAGAAACGGAGCGATGATAAAAGCCATGAAGCTGCTCATAGCCGAGGACGAGCTGGACCTTGCCGAGGCGCTGACCGTCTTTTTTGAAAAAAACCACTTCACCGTGGACGCCGTTCACAACGGCTTCGACGCCTATGAATACGCCGTTTCGGGCGACTATGACGCCATTATCTTAGACGTCATGATGCCGAAGATGAACGGCATTCAGGTGCTCGAACGCCTGCGGAGCGAGGGCGTCAAGACGCCCATTATGATGCTGACCGCCAAGGGGCAGAAGGACGACCGCATCACCGGCTTCAACGCCGGCGCGGACGACTATCTGCCGAAGCCCTTCGACCCGGACGAGCTCATCAGCCGCGTGCGCGCCATGCTGCGCCGCAGCGAGGCGTATCAGCCGAGCCTGCTGACCTGCGGCGATCTCTCGCTCGACCCCGCGAGCGGCGAGCTGCGCTGCGGGGAGCGCGCCGTCCGCCTCAGCGGGCGGGAATATCAGGTGATGGAGCTCTTCCTCCGCGCGCCGCGGCAGGTGTTTTCCGCGGAGCGCATCATGGAAAAGGTCTGGGGCTGGGATAACGAGGCGGAGATCAACGTCGTCTGGGTCAACATCTCCAACCTGCGCAAAAAGCTGCACCAGATCGGCTCGACGCTGACGCTGCGCGCCAACCGCGGGCTCGGCTATGTGCTGGAGGAGGAGCGGGCATGATCCAAAAGCTGCGCAAGCGCTTCATCCGCATCGCGATGCTCTCCGTCACGGCGGTCATGCTGCTGCTGACGCTCATCCTAAACGGCGCGAACTTCCTCTCCACCAACGCGGACTTGAACGAGATGCTAACCCGCATTGCGGAAAACCACGGCACGCTCCCCGCGCCGGGAGACGAGCCCGTCCCCGCCCCGACGGGCGAGGACGAAACGCCGCCGGAGCCGAAGGACGACGCCACGCTGCGCCCAAGCGAGCAAAGGCGCGACCCCTTCGGTCCCGAAGCGGCGTTCTCCACGCGCTTTTTCGTCCTCCGCTGCGATGCCGACGGCACGCTCTCAGGCGCGGAGCTCGACCGCATCGCCGCCGTCACGGAGGACTCCGCCGCGGACTATCTCGCCGCCGCGCTGCGCCATGGCGAGGGCTACGGCTTCACCGGGGATTACAAGTTCCTCGTCACGGCGGACGGCGAAGGCTATATGGCGGTGTTCCTCGACTGCTATCAGGAGATGCGCTCCCTGCGCCTCGTGCTGGGCTGGTCGCTCGCGGCGGACGCGGCGTGCATTTTGCTCGTGCTGCTGCTCGTGCTGCTGCTCTCCCGCCGCGCCATCGACCCCGTCGTGCGCAGCGCGGAGCAGCAGAAGCAGTTCATCACCGACGCGAGCCACGAGCTCAAAACGCCCATCACCGTCATCGCGACGAGCCTGCGCGTGCTCGAAATGGAGACCGGGAAGCAGAAGTGGATCGACAAGGCGCTCGGTCAGACGGAGAAGCTCACGGGACTCGTGAACTCGCTCGTGACGCTCTCGCGCATGGACGAGGAGGAGTCCCCGCTCAAAATGGAGGACTTCGCCGTCAGCGCCGCCGTGGAGGAGACGGCGGAGTCGTTCCGCGACTTTGCCGCCGAGCGCGGGCATGCGCTGACGCTCGCCATCGCGCCGGAGCTCACACTGTGCGGCGACGAATACGCCGTGCGCCAGCTCGTAAGCATCCTGCTCGACAACGCGGTGAAGTATGCCGCGCCGGGCTCGCCCATCTCCCTCTCGCTGGAGCGCAGCCGCCGCGGTGTCACGCTGCGCTGCCTAAACCGCTGCGAGGGCGCGGAGACGATCGAGACGGACAAGCTCTTCGACCGCTTCTACCGCGCCGACCCCTCCCGCAGCTCCGGCGGCTACGGCATCGGTCTCGCCATCGCCCGCAGCATCGCCGAAGCCCACCGCGGCTCCATCCGCGCCGAGGTCCAAGGCGGCGAGATCGCGTTTATCGCGGAGCTGCGGTGAAGGAAGAAAGTAAATATCCCCGTCCTGTGTAAGCGGGACGGGGAGCTCCGCCTGTCAAAAAAGCCCTTTTGTCCAAAAGACAAAAGGGCTTTTTCGTGTCAAGCGGGTACGAAAAAGATGGATTTGTGTTTTTGATAGATGGATTCGAACCCCTGAACACCCACTGTATATTTGGCTATGAGATGTATATCCATCTGCTGATAGATTCATTTAAATTGTCTAAATCCTTTTTAAGTTCAGGATCGGATATTGGGTTTTGTATTTCATTGCATAAAAATTGGTTTATTGCTTTCGCATAATCTATATAGTTGTTAATCCTGTAAGAATCAATAAGTTCAGAGTCCTGGGATGAAATATACCAATCATGATGACTATCTATCTCGTTAAACAAATCTACTGATTTTGTTAAATGATGAATTATCTCATATAAATAAAAATTCTTTATATGTTCCTTCTCCGCCGCCTGATATCTTTGCATGTATTCTTCGCAGATTAGCAGTGCGTCGCAGGCAATATTATCAAAACCATCTATTATTGCTTGTTTTGCAGCATCTATTAGGTATTCTTCTCTACCAGATTCTTTTCGGCGGGTGCTAATCCAGTTTGCTACTTTATTCGATACTTTTGATACGAGGACAAATAAGACAATCAAAGCAAAAACTGCAAATAACTTAAACCAAACTCCTTTGCCGCTAAGCAAATCGCTAAAGAGCACTACTACTGACATATCGACCAAACTTGCAATAAAATACCCAAGCAACTCATTACTACTGTTTTGAATATTTCTGTCAATCCGTGTCAAATCCCTGTTAAGATAGTATCTAAGAAGTTCAAGGTTCTTATGACTATTTGGATCGAAGTCACCATTCATGCTTTACTCACCAACCTTTGTAGTTATTCCTCTTAGCTCATCGGCCACGTTTTTAACCTTTTCGCGTTTTCCCTTCTTTGCAGCTTCTTTTATTGCTTCAAACTGCTTTTCGATTAGGATTTCACGGTACATTTCGCTTTCCTGCTGAGATAGATAATTTTTTACATCGGGGTTTTGTTCTTGCCTTTTAAGCAGATCAATTATCTTTTTCAACGTTGTTGAGATATTGTATGGTGTTTTGAAGCTAAACCCATCCTTATGCTTCATTTTTTTACGCAACACCTTAATTTGCCGTTTCGTAATGCCTAATTCGCTTGCGATAAAATCAATTCCATTATGATAATCACTTCTACCCGAGTCCTTGTTTCCGTATATTGAGCCTATCATCGCAATGGCAATTGAAAAAGAATGGTTATAATACTTTCCCTCTCCCCAGCCACAACGGAAGTAATTTGCTCCAAAAGACAAGATATCATCAAGATCAAAATGGGCCGCATCTGTTACCGCGTCGTATGCCTTCTCGGTGAAATTGTTCGCCATATATTATAACCCCTTCGTATATGATTATGTTGACGCACTAAGGTAAGGAATCTTTCTTGTCATAAAATTGGGTTATAATTATATCAGATATTTCGGCTTTTTACAACAATTTTCGATAGAATCTTGCTCTAAAAGCATTGATAATGAGATCAAGTTTTGAGTGTTCTTTTCGGGAGAACGGATGTCCGCCTCACCTTATGACGGTAGCCATAAGGCGGGGCGGTAAGTGTGGAGGAGGTATGAAACAATCACAGGAGTTGAGTAACCTCAAGTCCTCCGATGAAGACTACCTTGATTCTATCTTTGGATTCGACGATCACGCTCTCGAGAAGCTGCCTAACGATTTGATCATCATAGCTGATCGGGTGATTCGCCAGCGCCTCGAGGATTACGAAGATTTCATCGAGCCGGGACTTTGCGTTCTCACGCTTTTGCTTTGTATCCGCAATGCGGTCAAGCTGGATCTGCAGCTTTGCTTTTTCGTCCATGAGAGCCTTGGCTTTTTCTTCGTCGAATGCTTCCACATTATCAGCGGCGATAGCTTTGAGCATCTTTTGGAATTCCGCTTCGATCTCTGCAATTCGGATCTGAAGGTCAAGGCTGTTATCCTCGGTAGTCTCTGCGGATAATCCCATGCCGATGTGGAGCTTCAGCGTTTTCAGCACCTCCACATTTTGTTTTGCCGTTTGAAGCACGGCATTCATGATGGCTTCCTGCAGGACGCTTTCCTCAATGCTCGGAGAGTCATGACAGTATTTCTTGCCGTAGTCAAGACGGTTGATGCACCGCCATACAACCTTTTTCTTCCCATTGGCTGCCCATGTGCATCTGCGGTATGGCGTTCCGCATTCTCCGCAGATCAGAAGCTCAGTTAGCGCGTACTTGCTGGAGTAACGACCTTGCTCCGTTTTCGTTCCGACCTGCTTTACCTTCCTCTTTCCATTTCGCCTTGCCATTTCTTCTTGCACTCTGCCGAAGGTAGCTGGGTCGATGATGGCTGGATGGTTGTTCTCGACGTAGTATTTCGGACGTTCACCGTTATTGATCATGACCTTTTTGGAGAGGCAGTCTCTGATGTAGGTCTTGTTGAGGATGGCGTCGCCTTTGTATTTCTCGTTAGTGAGGATGGATTCAATCGTTCCTCGCTGCCATTGACCGATGTCGGAAGGTGTCGGTATTTCATCGGTGTTAAGGTCATTGGCTATCGTGGCGAGACTGTCACCCGCAAGAAACCTCTCGTAGATCCTCTTGACCACAACTGCCTGTTCTGGATCAATTTCCGGCTTTCCATCCGATCCTCTGCGATACCCAAGGAATCGCTTGTATTGGAAGGGTACGTTGCCTTCTTTTGCGCTCTGTGCTTTGCCCCAGCGAACGTTGGCGCTGATGTTCTCGGATTCGCTTTGGGCGATGGAGCCGTAAATTGTGATGTAGAATTCCGATCCAGGCTGGATGCTGTGAATTCCTTGTTCCTCGAAATATACGTCCACATTGTATTCTTTCAGCATGCGAGTGTGCTTCAAGCAGTCAAGTGTGTTTCTTGCGAATCGGGCGACGGACTTGGTAATGATCATATCGACCTTGCCTTGCTTGCAGTGGCGCATGAGCCTGTTGAAGTCATCTCGTTTCTTGATGCTCGTGCCGGTGATGCCTTTGTCGGAGTAGATGCCGACCATCGTCCATCCAGGCTCTCCGTTGATTTTGTCTGTGTAAGCTCTGCGCTGAACGTCATAGCTGTTGAGCTGATCCTCCTGCTTCGTTGAGACTCGGCAGTAGGCAGCGACACGAAGCTGTTTGCGAGCGTGTTTGACTTCTTCCTGTAAGTCTATTTTAGCTGGGATCGTATGTACCACTTTAGGTGGCGTCACTTGGGCTGTTGCTTGCATTGTTCGTCTGCTCCTTGTATTATAGAGTAGTAGTTATTAGAGCCCCTCTCCAAGGGCTGTGCTA
>CAVCTM010000035.1:0-18222 GCA_963605115.1 Pseudobutyrivibrio sp.
GGAAGGCGTATTGTCTCTCTTTTTTCGGGGGTTGCACTTCAGATGATAGCATGCCAGCTCCCCTGTGTAAGGGGAGCTGGCGCGCGAAGCGCGACTGAGGGGTTGTTATCGAGCTTGCGCAAACGCCAAGCTTGGATATTTCGGAAGCTTACAACCCTCCAGTCAGCCTTCGGCTGACAGCCTCCCTTACACAGGGAGGCCTTTAAATTGTGCGGCTTCACCGCGTTGATTTTTTTACTCCAGCTCCCGCAGGAGGTCCGGGATGAGCTTATCAAACGCGGGGGCGAGCTCGCCGGGGAGGAGGAAGGAGTGGTCATAGCCGAGCGCGCCGCGGGCGCAGGCGTCGTCGTCCAGAATATAGTCGGCGTTGCTGAGGAAGGTCGCGTCGTGGTTGACGCAGACGGTGACGGGGTAGGGGGAGAGGCGTCGAATTTGGCGGGCGAAGGAGGTGTAGAGCTCACCGCTGAAGCCGAAGAACACCGCGTCGCCGAGGCGCAGCGCGTGGACGCGCAGGGCGTATTCCTCCCCGCGGCCCGGAACGCGGACCCAGCCGAGCGCGCTGCGCAGCGCGGGGCGATCGCTGTCGAAGCGCAGCGCGTCCGCGAGCGGCAGCGTCGCCGCGGCGTAGCGTCCGAGCATGATCTGCATGACCTGCTCCTGCGCCTCGCGTGCCAGAATGCCGCTGCAAAGCCGTCCGTCCGCGGGGGCGGGCCAGCTCAGCTCCGTCATCATCACGGGGTTCACGTCGCCCGCCGCGCCGCTGGTCCAGAGCGCCGCCGCGCCGGGATCGCGCGATTCCAGAAGCTGGGCGAAGCAGCCGCCGAGGTCCGGCGAAACGGCGAGCGCGCCGCCGGCGAGCGTGTTGGCGTGCAGCACCGTGTTGTGGACGGCAAAGTTCAAGAGATAGGCGATCGGCGCGCCCGTCTCCGCGTCGGCAAAGCCGAACATGTGCTGCCGGCGGTCGGCGTCCCCGGCGGGATTGAAGCCGACGGCGCAGCCGTCCGCGTAGTCAAAGTTGCGGTTCACGCCGAGCAGACAGTCCCCGGCGGCATAGCCGCAGCGCGCTTGCCGCAGCGCGGCGACGGCGCGGTCCGCCGCGGCGAGCAGGGCGTCGTGGATGATGCGCTCATATTCGTCCGCCGCCGCGCGCTGGTCGGGGCTCTTTTTCGCCTTGGCATTCGGACCGTCATAGGGGCGCTCGTCCGTGAGCGGCGCGGAGTGGCAGTGGATCGCGGTGTAAAACACCGCGCGCTCCGGCAGATCAAAGCGCGCGCAGAGCTCCGGGAGCCAGGCGGCGGGGCAGGGCGCCTTGTCAAAGTCGAACGAGAGCCAGAGCAGCCGCTCGCCGCCGCTCTCGACCGCGAGCGCGCGGACAAAAAGCGCGTCCCGCACGCCGCCGAAGCGCTGATTCATCAGTCCGTAAAGCCGCGGCAGAAGCGTCTCCGGCGGCGTGACGCACGCGCGCGCCGCCCCGCAGCGAAGCGCCCCGGACGGATCGGGGGTCCAATGGGGCATGGTGATCCCTCCTTGCGTTGTTTTTCAAAAGTATTGTAGCAGACCGGAAGCAGGATTGCAAGGGAAGACAAAAAAAGAGAGAACGCCGCACGGCGTTCTCTCTTTTTACGCTTAATTTTTCTCTTTCCGTCTCTCGATCCAAGCCTCGCGGCTCTCGCGGAGGTGGTCGGCGAGGGGCCTCGCGGTGCGGAAGGAGAAGAGGAAATGGGGCTTTTCGTTGTGGTCGGCGCGGCTGCGGCGGATCTGCTCGCGCAGGGCTTCGAGCTTGATGTCGATCTGGCGCTCCTCGGCGAAGGCGCGCAGCTTTACGAGCAGCTTGGCGGAATAAACGGCGTCGATGCAGAACACGCCGAAGAAAAAGCCGATGACGAAGGAAAACGCGAGGTTTTCCGAGAGCCAGCGCAGCGCGTCCAGTATGTAGGGGTGGACGCCGAAATAGTAAGCCGCGCCCGCCGCGGTCCAGACGAGGGAGAATTTCGGGCAGATGAGCCCCTGAAGGTTGCCCCACTCGCGGCTGTAGTCCCAGAGCCGGACGTGGGTCACCTTCCAGCTCGTGATGCCGGCGATATACTCGATCGCCGTCATGCACAGTCCCATGCAGACGATGAGCAATATCTTCCCGCCCGTGCCGGAAAAGACCGCCGCCCCGTCCGCCGAGGCGAGCAGATAGAGAATGCAGAGCCCCCAGCCGTAAAGCGGGACGTAGGGTCCGACGCAGAAGCCGGGGTTGATCCACTTGCGCTCCGGGTTCGCGCTGGAGAAAAAGCGGCGGAAGATGACCTCCGCGACCCAGCCGAGCGTGGAGCCGATGAAAAAGAGATAGGCGAGCTTCAGAAAAACGTTCATTCCGGTCCTCTCCCGTTCAGTCGATATAGCGGTCCCGGCGGCTCAGGCGGCGGATGAGCAGGAACGCCGCGGCGAAGAGCGCGATGACGAAGCCGACAAAGATCCAGGTCCCGTCGCCGCTCTCCGTGGAGGCGATGAAGTCATAGCTGCCATGCAGCAGCGCGGGAACGATCACGGCGAGCCACCGGCAAAGGCGGCTGCGCCCCGGCTCGCCATAGTTTTCATAGCGGCGGGCAAGTCCGTAAAACGCGCCCATGAACACACCGAAGCAGGCGTGCCCCGGCACCGCCGTCACCGCGCGCAGCAGCGCCGTGCCGAAGCCGTACATCACCACATAGTCGATATTCTCCCAGAGCGCGAAGCCCAGCGAGACGAACACGGCGTAGACAACGCCGTCGAACTGGCAGTTGAACGCCGGAGAGCTCCACGTCCGCCGGCGCAGGAGCAGATATTTGAAGCCCTCCTCGCTTACGGCGACGACGACAAAATAGAGCAGCACGTTATAAAGCACGCTGTCCGCCGGACACCGGCGGTCCAGCAGCGTCATGCCGAGCCGCTCCGTGAACACGGCGAGCGCCGTTGCGATGATGCCCTGCCACACGAGGCTCCAGAGCAGTCCCGGCGGCTCCGGCTCCAGCCGGTCCGCGCGGTAAACATACGCCAGCAGTGCGATCGCGGGGATGACCGCCGCTGCGATCAGGATCGGGTTCGCGAAGAAAAACATAGCTCCAGTCCCTCTTTTCTCCTTGTTTCACCTTAGTTTAACACGCCGCGGCATGAAAAAACCACGGTCAATTTTCACAGCGTGTTACAAATTGACCGCGGTGTTTTTCAGCTCAGCTTCTCCGCGTTGCGGAGCGCGAGCTCGATCGTGCCGTCCATCAGCGCGGCGAGGCGATCCATGCGGTCATGCGGCACCGCCTGCATCCCGTCCGCCATCCAGCGGGCGAGCAGACCGCTGAGACCGAGCGAGGTGTAGCGCGCGATCAGGTCGAGATCGTCCTCGCGCACCGTCATCCCCGCGGAAAGGCGGCGGAGATAGTCCGGCATATATTCCATGCAGGTCTTGAAAAACGCGCCGCTCATCTCCTCATAGCCGATGGAGCGGAACACATGCAGGGCGATGCGGCGGCTTTTGTAGAGATAATCCGAGAGCTCGCGGAAGACCTCCTGCCAGTCCTGTCCCGTGGGCGGGTGCTCGCGGCGGATGCGGTCAAACTCGGAGCGGAAGATCTCTTCGGTCAGGGCGTAGATATCCTGAAAATAGTAATAAAACGTCTTCCGGTTGATGCCGCAGTCGTCCACGATGTCCTTCACCGTGATCTGGTCCAGCGGTTTTTCCTCCAGAAATTTCAGAAACGAGGCATAGATCGCCTGCTTCGTCAGCTTCGACAAGGCTCCGCCCCTCCTTTTCGCGCGTTTTCCCCATTATACCAGAAGCACGGGGCGGTTTGCAAGGGGGTTCCGCCTTCAGCCGAAGCGCTCGCGGTATTCCGAGGGACGCATACCGGTGCAGCGCTTGAAGGTCTTGGAGAAATACTGCACGTCCGAAAAGCCGACGGCGAAGGCGACCTCGCTGATGTTCATCCGCCCGCGGCTCAGCAGCTCCTTTGCATGGTCTAGGCGCACCTCCGCGACGTATTCGGAGAAATTTTTCCCCGTTTCGCGCTTGAAGAGCTTGGAAAAATACGCCGCGTTCAGATGCACCACCGCCGCGGCGGACTCCAGCGTGACCGTGCCGGTGTAGCTCTCGCGCACATAGGCGCAGGCGAGGCGCACGGTCTTTGACAGCTGCGGCGCAGTCTCCTCCTCCGCCTTTGCTGCGGGCTCCTCCCCGCCGCGCAGACGGCGGAGCGCCTTTTGCAGCGTGCGGTCCAGCTCCTCCTCGTCGATGGGCTTGAGCAGATAGTCCTCCACGCCGTATTTCAGCGCGCCGTAAGCGTATTCAAACTCGCGGTGGCCGCTGACGAGCACGAAGGCGGTGGCGAGCCCCAGCCCGCGCGTGCGCCGGATGACCTCCAGCGCGTCCATGCCGGGCATGGAGATGTCCGTCACCACGATGTCGGGCTTTTCCGTCTCGATGGCGCGCAGCAGCGCCGTGCCGTCGTGGACCTCGCCCGCGAGCGCGAGGTTCAGGGCGTCGAAGCGGATGATGTGGCGCAGCAGGGCGCAGATAAGCTCCTCATCATCCGCGATCAGCAGTTTTTTTCTCTCCTCCATCGGTGTTTCGCCTCTCCTTCTTTCCAAAAAAGCGCTCCGAGCGCCCCGCACCCAGCGCCGCCGCCGCGAGCAGCACAAGGGAGCAGACCATCTGGCGCATATAGATCCACGACGAGACCTGTTCGAGCCACGCGGTCCAGAGCTCCAGCAGCAGCACGGCGACGGCGAGCCGCACCACGCGCACGCGCACGGGGCGGTCCGGCACGCGGAAAAGCCGCATCTGGGTCAGCGCGATGGCGGCGAGGCTGCTCAGCGTGAGCTTCACGTCCGCCGCGGCGATGGCGATGCCCTCGTTGCCGGAGAGCACGATGCCGCCGACGGCGCAGAACAGCCCGCTCACAAAATAGCAGCTCCACTTCACGCGGCGCACATGCACGCCCGACGACGCCGCGGCGCGGCTGTCCAGCCCCACGGCGAGAACGTAGCGCCCCCAGCCCGTCCGGTCCGTTAAAAACCACGCGAGCGCAAGGCAGGCGAGCGCGATGATCGCGTCGAGGTGGACGCCGAGCACGCTCCAGTCCATCGCGCGCGAGAGGAAGTTTTTGAAGGAAAACGAGATCCCGCTCGTGATGAGCGTGCGCGCGATGCCGCTGAAGATATAGTTGCTCGCGAGCGTCGCGAGAAAGGCGGGGATGCCGAGCACGGCGGTCAGCAGCCCGTTCAGCGCGCCGCAGACCGCGCCGACGGCGACGCCGCAGAGCACCACGAGCGCCGGATGCGCCCCCAGCGAGCTCGCGAGCGCCATCGTTGTGAGCGAGAGCGAGATCTGACCCGCGATGGAGACGTCGATGCCGCCCGACGCCGTTACGATCGCGCAGCCGGCGGCGATGACGAGCACCTTGGTGCTCGCGGCGAGCAGCGACGCGGCACTGTCCGGGTAATAGCGCGCCGTGCCGAGCGTGTACCAGCAGAGCGCCGAGAGCGCGAGCAGAAGCGGCAGCAGCGCGTGGTCGGCGATGAGCGCGAGCGAACCCTGTTTTGTTTTCATAGCCCGGTCTCCCCCTTCTTATTTCCGTCTTCGTCCGGCTTTCCGAGCTCCAGAAAGCAGACCGCGGCGCCTCCCGCGGCGAGCGTGTCCGCCGCGCGCAGCACGAGCGCGCGGGACGGGGCGTAAAGCTCGCGCAGCACGTCGGCAAACACGACCGTCGCCGGGCGGCGGAGCACGAGCCGGTAAAGCGCGAGCGCGGTGCATTCATGCCATGTGAGCGCGCGGCAGGTCGCGGCGTCGAGGGGAAAGCCGTCCCCATACCACGCGGCAAAGGCGTGGAGCAGCACGCGCTCGGTCTCCCTCCGGCGGACGCCGAGCGCGCCAAGGCGCTGCATCCAGCCGAGACCGAGATTATCCGCAGGGGAGAGCGCGCGGATCACCGTCTGCGCAAAGCCGGGACGGACGCAGAGCAGCCCCGCGTGCTCCGCCGCCGCGGTGCGCCGCTGCACCTCGTCCGGCGATGCGGCGCGGAGGACCGTCACCTCCCCGGCGCGGAGCGGGAGCGCCCCGGCGCAGGGCGCGGCGGCAGCCGGCGGACCCGGCGCGCGCCGCGGCTCCCCGGCGGAGAGGGCGGCGAGCACGCGCTCCGTCTCCGCGCCGGCGGGCGAGACCTTGATCACCGCGCCGCCGGAGAAAAACGCAACGCGGTCCGCGAGCGCGTTCAAAAGCCCGCCGCGGTGGTCGGCGAGGACCACGGTCAGCCCCTCCCCGGCGAGACGGTGCAGCAGGGCGCGCAGCGCGTCCTGCTCCGCCGCCGTCCCCGCCGGAAGCGGGGAGAGCGCGAAGGCGACCTCCGCCCCGGAGAGCCGGGCGCGCAGCAGCTCCAGCGAAAAGCGCAGGACCGGCGGCAGCGCGCGGAAGACCGCGTCCGGGTCCGCGGCGAGACCGTATTCATAAAGCAGCAGCGCGCACCGCCGGCGCATCCGCCGCGCGTTCAGCACCCGCAGCAGCGGCACGCCGGGGCGCAGCACGAGCAGGTTTTCCCAGACCGTGAGCTCACCCACGGTGGTCCCCGCGCCGACGGCGGCGGCGCAAAGCCCCTCGCCCGGCGCGCCGGAGGCGGGCTTGCCGCGGAAGAACACGCTGCCGCGCTCCGGCGCGGTGCGCCCGGTGAGCAGCGCGAGCAGCGCCTCCCGCCCGCCGGAGGAGAGCGCGGCGCAGCCCAGCACCTCCCCACGGTAAACGGTGAGGTCCAGCCCGTCCAGCTCCCGGCGGAGGACGGAGGAGACTACGGCGCTCCGCGCGCGAAAAAGCTCCTGCTCCGCCATATCAGCCCACCGTCAGCCGGAAGGGGAGGAAGAGCTCCACGTCCGTGCCGCAGCCGGGGACGCTCTGGATGCTGAGACCGTATTCCGCCCCGTAGCGGTATTTGATGCGCTTGTCCACATTCTGGAGCCCCAGTCCGCTGCGTCTGCCGCTGGCGGACACGGGACGGTCCGGCTGCTCCTCGCCCGCGACGGTGCGGCGCAGCGCCGCAAGCGCGGCGGCGTCCATGCCGCAGCCGTTGTCGGACACCGTGATGCGCAGGTTCCCCTCCGCGCGGCGCACCGCGACGGACACGATGCCGCCGGAGGTGATGGCGGAAAAGCCATGGATGATCGCGTTTTCCACGACGGGCTGGAGCGAGAGCTTCGGCAGCAGCGCTTCGAGCACGCCCTCGTCCCCGCCGAGGTCCGTTTGCAGCGTAAAGCGGTCGGAAAAGCGATAGCGCTGGATCGCAACATAGTTTTTCAGGTTTTCCAGCTCCTCCCGGAGCGTTACGATGTCGCTTTTTCCGCTGATGCTGTAGCGGAAAAAGCGGCTGAGCGCCTGCGCTGCGGCGGCGATGTCGGGCGAGCCCTCCATGAGCGCCTGCCCGCGGATGCATTCGAGCGTGTTGTAGAGAAAATGGGGGTTGATCTGGTTTTGCAGCGCCGTTAAGTTTGCCTGCTTCATCAGCAGCTCCTGCTCATAGTCGCGCTGCTGCTGCTCGCGCGCGGCGGCGATGCGCTCCGCGACGAGGCGCTCGAATTTTTCCTCCGTTAAGATGATGAGCCGTCCCATAAAGTGCTCACGCTCCTTTTTCTCTATCGGAATATTCTTGCATACTGCGCCGGGGCGACGCCCACGAGACGCTTGAATTCGCGCTTGAACTCCCGCTCGCCGGAAAAGCCGAGCTCCGCGGCGAGCGCGCGGTCCGGTCTGCGCCCGGCGCGCAGATATGCCTTGGCGTGCTCGATGCGCCGTTCCGCGGCGAAGGCGGCGTAGTCCCCGCCCGTGCGCCGCAGCAGCAGCTCGCGCAGCGCCTCCGGCTCCAGTCCCGCCGCGGCAGCCGCCGACTCCAGGCCCGGCAGCGTTCCGCCGCAGGCGGCGAGCTGGCGCTCCAAAATGTCGAGCACGGCGCGCTCGCGCGCAAGCTCTAAGCTGCGGATGCGCTCCATCTCCTCCGTGAACACGCGGGTGAACGCCGGGATATACTCCGTCACGCGCGTGCAGTTATCGAGCCTCCGGCGCATTTCGCGCACGGCGCGCTCCGGGGCGTCGAACGCGGCGAGGCGGGCGCGGTTTACGTCCAGAAACGTGTCCAGCAGCGTGCGGATAAACTCGCGCGTTTCGCGGCTGCGCAGAACGTTCATCGGGAAGGAGAAAAGACTCTCCGCGCTCCGGCGCAGCGCATCGTCGTCCAGCGCGCGGAAGGCGGCGGTGAATTCGCCGAGCAGCTCCTCGCGCTTTAGGCGCACCGCCTCGTTTGCGACGCTCGGCAGTTCTCCGGCGGACACGACGCGGCCCGTGCCGTAAAAGATGCGCGCCCATTCCGCGTCGCGGACGGAGAGGCGGGCGCGGGCGAGCTGCAAAGGGTCCGTCTCCGGCTCTCCGGCGCAGACCGTGACGCCCATGCCGCCGAACATACCGGCGACGCTCCGCGCCTTTTCGAGCAGCAGCTCCAGACTGCGCTCGACCTCGCGTGCGCGCTCCGGCGCGTAATTCGCGAGCGCGAGCACGCCCTCGGCGCTCTCGGAGCAGACAAGCTCCATGCAAAGCGGCGCGAGCACCGATTCCGTAACGGAGCGGAGCTTCGCCACGACGGAGGAGACGACCTCCTCCTGCCGGGAGCGTTCGAGCTTCGTGAACACCACGCGGAACACGCCGGGGCGCAGCCGGAGCCCCCACGCCGCGTTCAGCTCCTCGATCGTCCGCGGCGCGGCGCGCAGGGCGTACATGCCCTCCTCGACAAAGGCGGCGCGGCGCGTCCGCTCGCTGCGCGCGGCGGCGGGGTCGTCCGTGCTGCGCAGGGAGCGCGCGATGAGCGCGAGCGCGGCGTTCAGCTCCGTCTCGTCCACGGGCTTGACAAGGTAGTCGTCCACGTCGTAGTGGAGGGTGTTACAGGCATAGCGGTAATGCTGGTAGCCGCTGATGATGATGAAGCGGCAGCGCCCGCCCGACTCGCGCACGGAGCGGATGACCTCCAGCCCGTCCATCTTCGGCATGGAGATGTCCGTCACGGCAATGTCCGGGCTCTCCGCGGCGATGAGCTCCAGCAGCTCCGCGCCGTCATGGGCGGTCCCGGCGAGGACCAGCCCCAGCTCGTCCCAGCGGATGATGCGGGCGAGCATATTGCAGATAAAGGGCTCGTCGTCCGCGACGACGACCCGGAGCCGGTCCGTCATGCGCCGCCCTCCCCGCCGACGTGACCGCAGCGGCAGTAGTGGGTGCCGCCGAGGTGACGCAGCGTGTCCGCCACGTCCTCGCGCCGGCAGTCCGCCGTGGCGTAAGGGCAGCGCGCGCGGAACTTGCAGCCGGTCGGCAGCGCGGAGAGGTCCGCCGAGCAGCCGGGGATGGGCGATAAGCGCTCAAACTCCATCGACATATCCGGCATGGCGGCGAAGAGCCCCAGCGTGTAAGGGTGCGCCGCGTGCTCGAAAATTTCCTCGATGCTGCCGTATTCGATGATCTCCCCGGCGTACATGACCGCGACGGAGTCGCAGTTTTCGGCGACGATGCCGAGGTCGTGGGTGATGAGGAGCATCGCCATGTTCTTCTCCTCGCGCAGAGACTGGATCATATCCAGCACCTGTGCCTGAATGGTGACGTCCAGATTCGTCGTCGGCTCGTCGGCGACGAGCAGGTCCGGGCTGCATGCAAGCGCGATGGCGATGACCACGCGCTGGCGCATGCCGGTGGAAAACTGGTAAGGGTATTCACCCGCACGGTCGGCGGAAATGCCGACGCGCTCCAACATCTCGGCGGCGCGGTCGGCGGCTGTGTGGCGGGGGAGATGCTGATGAAGCGCGAGGACCTCCGCGATCTGGCTGCCGACCGTGCGCGTCGGGTTCAGGGCGCTCACGGGGTCGGCGAACACGACGGAGATGCGCGCGCCGCGCAGATGCTGAAGCTCCGCGTCCGACATTGTGAGGATGTCGCGCCCGTCAAACTCGATCTCGCCGCCGCGGATAAAAGCGGCGGGCTTCGGGAGCAGGCGCACGAGGGATTTGGCGAGCGTCGTTTTGCCCGCGCCGGTCTCTCCGACGAGTCCGAGCACCTCGCCGCGCGCAAGGGAGAACGACACGCGGTTCACCGCATGCGTCACATCCTCGCCCGACCCGTATTCCACGACCAGCTCCCTGACCGAGAGAAGCGGTTTTTTGTTGTTGTCGTCCATAAATCTGCGCCTTCTCCGTGAAAACGATTACATACAACACATTATAGCAGGTAAGCCGGAGAGAGACAAGAGGCTGTCTCTCTCCGGCAGAGGAGAAATGGAGTGAAAATCAGTTCAGTTCATTGATCTCGCGTGCGCGGCAGCAGGCGACGAAGTGGCCCGGCTCGACCTCTTCGAGCGGGATCTGGCAGCCCGTGCAGCGCTCGTCGGCGTAAAGGCAGCGCTTGGCGAAGCGGCAGCCCGGCTTGGGGTCCACCGGCGAGGTGATCTCGCCCTTTAAGATGATGCGCTCGCGCTTTCTGCGGATGTTCGTGCTCGGCACGGCGGAGAGCAGCGCCTTGGAGTAAGGGTGCAGCTGGCGCCGGAAAAACTCCTTCGTCGGCGCCTTCTCCACGAGCTGACCTAAATACATCACGCAGATATCGTCGCTGATGTGGCGCACGACGGAGAGATCGTGGGTGACGAAAAGATAGGTGAGGTCGTGTTTTTCCTGAAGGTCCATCAGCAGGTTCAGGATCTGCGCCTGAATGGACACGTCGAGCGCGCTCACCGGCTCGTCGCAGACGATGAACTTCGGGTCCACGGCGAGGGCACGGGCGATGCCGACGCGCTGGCGGCGTCCGCCGTCGAGCTCGTGGGGGAACGAGTGCTGAAAGCGCTTTTCCAGACCGACGCGCTCCATGATGTCATAGGTCACGTCGTCGAGCTCCGCGCGGCGGTATTTGCCGGAGAGATAGAGCGGCTCCTGAATGGTGTCCTTGACCGTGAGGCGCGGATTGAGCGAGGAAAACGGGTCCTGAAAGATCATCTGCATATCCTCGCGCAGGGCGTTCAGCTGCTTTTTGTTCAGATGCGTGACGTCCTGCCCGCGGAAGAAGATCTGACCGTCCGTGCTCTCCAGCAGGTGGACCAGCGTTCTGCCGAGGGTGCTCTTGCCGCAGCCGGACTCGCCGACGAGACCCATCGTGGAGCCCTCGGCGATGGAGAAGGTAACGTCGTCCACCGCGTGGACCATGCCGCGCGCGGAGCTGAAGTATTTTTTGAGGTTTTTGATCTCGATCAGGTCAGCCATAGCGTCTTACCCTTCCTTTCCGTTCCGGCAGCAGCGGCAGAGGTGACCCTCGCCGAGCTCCGCCAGCTCGATCTTTTCCGCGCGGCAGGCATCCGTCGCATAGCGGCAGCGCGGCGCGAAGGCGCAGCCGGGCGGCAGGTCCGTCGGGTCGGGCGGCAGCCCCTCGATGGGGTGGAGCCGCTCCGTGTCGTGCTCAAGGTCCGGCATGGCGGCGAAGAGCCCCTGCGTATAGGGGTGCGCCGGCTGCTCGAAAACGTCCTCGATGCCGCCGGACTCCACGATCTCGCCGGCGTAGACGACGGCGACGCGGTCGCAGATCTCCGCCACGACGCCGAGGTCGTGGGTGATGAGGATGAGCGCGGTGTTGAGGTCGCGGCGGATGCCGGCGATGAGCTCCAGCACCTGCGCCTGAATGGTGACGTCCAGCGCGGTGGTCGGCTCGTCGGCGATGAGCAGCTCCGGGTTGCAGGCGATCGCGATCGCGATGACGACGCGCTGCTTCATGCCGCCGGAGAACTGGTGGGGGTATTCGCCCGCGCGGTCCGGGGAGATGCCGACTTTTTTCAGGATCTCGACAGCCGCCTCGCGCGATTCGCGTTTTTTCATATTCTGGTGCAGGGCGATGGACTCCGCGATCTGGTCCACGACGGTCTTGACGGGATTGAGCGCCGTCATCGGGTCCTGAAAGATCATGGAGATGGACTTGCCGCGCAGCGCGCGGATGTCGTGCTCCGGCATGGTCAGGATGTCGCGACCTTTGAAAAGGATCTCGCCCGTCACGCTGCGGACGGCGTGGTCCGGGAGAATGCGCATGATGGTCTTCGCGATGGTCGTCTTGCCCGCGCCGGTCTCGCCCACGAGACCGAGCGCCTCGCCCGCGGCGAGATCGAAGGAAATGCCGTTTACGGCGTGAACGGGCACGCCGTCGGAGGAATACTCCACGCGGAGGTCGCGGATGGAGAGAAACTCCGCGTTCGTTTCGATCGGTTCCATAGTGTGCTTTTTCTCTCCTTTCTCAGTCCTTCAGCCGCGGGTCCAGCGCGTCGCGGATGGCGTCGCCCAGAAGGTTCAGGCTGAGGAGGGTGATCATGATGAAAATGCCGGGGATGATGACCATGTGCGGGCTCTCGCGGATGAAGCTGCGCGCGGAGGCGATCATGCTGCCCCACTCCGGGGTCGGCTCCTTGACGCCGAGACCGAGGAAGCTCAGCGTGGAGGCGGTCAGCGCCGCCTGCGCGATGGACATGGAGATCTGCACGATGATCGGGGAGATGGCGTTCGGCACGAGGTGGCGCATGATGATGCGGCCCGTGGAGCAGCGCATGATGGTCGCCGCCTCGATATATTCGCTGTCGCGGATCTGGAGGATGTTGGCGCGCATGAGGCGCGCGAAGGGCGGCATGAACGAGATGCCGATGGCGAGGATGCTGTTGCCGAGACCGGTGCCGAGCACGGTGGCGACGGCGATGGCGCTCACGAGACCGGGGAAGGACTGGAGCACGTCCAGCACGCGCATCAGCACGGCGTCGAGCGTTCCGCCGAAGTAGCCGGCGATCGCGCCGATGAAAATGCCGGAGATGGAGGCGATGAGCACCGCGCCGACGCCGATGGAGAGCGTGTAGCGCGCGCCGTAAAAGATGCGGGACATAATGTCGCGTCCGAGCTCGTCGCAGCCGAACCAGTGCTCGCCGCTCGGCGTCGCGAAGCGGTTTCGCATGTCGACGGCGGCGTAGTCATATTTCATAATGACCGGGGAGAGCAGGCAGAGCACGATGATGGTGCAGAGCAGCGCAAGACCGATCATCGCTCCGCTGTTGCGCGAGATGCGCTTCCAGATATAGGGCAGCGAGCCGGGCTTTTTGCTCAGGTCGATGCGGTCTTTTTTAGTCTCCATTGCTGTCATGGCTCCTCCTCACTTTGACATATTTCGCCTTGATGCGCGGGTCGATGAAGGTGTAGACCAGATCCGCGATGAGCATGACCATGGAAAACAGGAAGGCGATGACGATCAGACTGCCCGTGACGACCGGGTAGTCGCGGCTGTTGATGCCGTTGAGCAGATAGACGCTGAGGCCGCGGATGGAGAAGATCGTCTCCACCACGACGACGCCGCCGATGAGACGGCCGAACTGACTGCCGATGACGGTGATGATGGGGATGAGCGCGTTCGCGAGCGCGTGGCCGAAGATGACCTTGCGCTCCGGCAGACCCTTGCTCCATGCCGTCGTGATATAGTCGGAGCGGATGACCTCCAGCATGCTCGACCGCGTCTGGCGCGCAATGCCCGCCACGCCCTCCAGCGCCACGCAGACGCAGGGCAGGATGAAGCACTTCCAGTTATCCGAGCCGTAGCTCGGCAGCCACTTCAGCTTCAGCGAAAACAGCAGCACGAGCATCAGCGCGAGCCAGAAAAGCGGCATGGAGTTGCCGATGAGGGTCACGAACATGGAAACGCGGTCCTCGATCGTGTTCGCCTTGACCGCCGAGCGGATGCCGAGCGGCACGCCGATCAGGATCATCAGCACCATGCCGACGACCGCAATGCGGAACGTGGTCCAGAAGCGCGTCAGCAGCTCCGGACCGACCGGGCTCCCGTTCGTGTAGGAAAGACCGAAGTCGAGGTGCAGGAACACGTTTTTGATATAATTGAAAAGCCGGGTGAGAAAGGGCTGATTGAGTCCCATGCTCTCGCGGATGGCGTCGAGCTGCTCCTCCGTGAGCACCTGACCGCTCGCCTGAATGGTGGCGGGGTCGCCGGGGACGAAGTTCATCAGCGTAAAGATGATGACCGTGACCGCGAGGATGATGGGGATCATCATCAGCAGCCGCTTTATGATGTATTTGACCATTCCGATTTCCTCCTTCTTTCCGCCGGTTCCGGATGCCGGACGGAAGGGCGCCTTTTTCCCAAGATGCGCTTCCGTCCGGGATCCGACGCGGTCCCCCTTTTCGCCGTTTTTCCGCACCCGGATCGCAAGCGGTCCGGGTGCGGAAGGGGTGTGAAAAGAGAGATGAGATGGGTGTTTTTCTTTACTTGGCGGGAACGTAGTCCTCGGTGAAGATGCAGCCGTTCAGGGCGGGACCTTCGATGTTGAACTGGACGCCGACGATACCCTTGCGGCCGACGAGATACGCCTGCTCGTTGAAGGCGTTGACGGCGTAAGCCTGCTCCACGGCGTAGTCATGGAAGGCGTTCAGGGACTCGGCATCGTTCTTCTCCATCGCCGCGTTGAGGAGGCTCTGGAGAGTCTCATCCTGCACGAAGCCGACGCTGCCGCGCGCGGTCTTGGTGCCGTAGTACCAGTTCCACGCCTCGGTGACGAAGCCGGTCGCCATGTTGCCACTGTGCCAGCACATATCCCACTGCTCCGGCTCAAGATAATAGGTGTCGAACAGCGCCTGATCGTAAGCGTCGATGATGACCTCGATGCCGATGTTGCGCAGGCAGCTCTGCACGACGGCGACGGCAGCCTTCTGGGGACCCATGGTCTTGCACATGAAGTGGAAGCTGAGGCCGCTCTTCTCGTCGTAGCCCGCCTTCTGGAGATACTCCTTCGCGACGTCGAGATCGTAGTCGTAGTAAGGCGCGTCGTTCCACGCGGACTGATAGTCGCCGCAGACGGCGGGGGCGACGTCGTGACCCTGGAAGCCGAAGTCGCCGGAGGCGGCGATGCGCACCTGCTCAAAGTCGATGGCGTGCAGCACCGCCTGACGCAGGTCGGCGTTGTCGTGGAAGATGCTGCCCTCGGCGCAGTTGAACACGAAGGTGGTCGGGTTCGTCATGTAGAAGTCAAAGAGCTCAAACTCGCCGCTGTCGGCGAAGGTCTTGATGCTGGTGTTCTCGATCCATGCGAGGTCCAGCTCGCCGTTTTCCAGCGCGATGACGCGCATCGCGTCCTCGGAGATGCCGACGCACTTGATGATCTTCGCAGTGGCGACTTCATAAACGGTGCGGTCGCCGTCCTTCTGCCAGAAGTCCTCGACGGCTTCGAGCGTCACGCTCGTGCCGGGGATGTTCTCCTTGACCTTGTAAGCGCCGGTCGTCGCCGGGTCGCCGGAGCGCTGCTCGTCGGTCGCACCCTCGTACCATGCCTTGTTCACGACCGGGCAGTGGGACAGAACATACTCCCAGACGCCGGGAGCGGCGGAGGAGACGGTGATCTCCACGGTCAGGTCGTTGGTCGCCTTGATCTCGTCGACGTAGACGCCGATGTTGGCGTAAGCGCCGGCGACGTTGGGCGCGGTCTCGTAAGAGAACACGACGTCCTCCGCGCCGATGGCGTTGCCCTTGGAGTCGCGGATGTAGTCCTTCAGCTTGACGGTGGCGTGGAGCCCATCGTCGGAGATGGTGTAGCTCTCCGCCATGTCATACTGCATGTCCGCGAGCGCGGTGCCGAACTTGGGGTTCGCCATCAGCGTGGCGTAAAGCTGGGTGTAGATGGTGTTGCCGGAGCTGCCGTTGTTCTTCCACGGCGCGAGGTCCCAGCCGGTGTTGCGCAGACCGTAGGTCAGGGACTCTGCAATGACGGATTCGCTGACGTCGTGGTCCTGATTGTCGCCGCCGAGGGAGCCGATGTTCGGCGTGTCCGCAGCCGGGGCGTCGCTGTTTTTCGGCTCCGTGCCGCCGGGCTGACCGCAGGCAGCCAGTGCAAAGAGCATGGCAAACGCAAGGAGCAGGGGAAGTGCGCGCTTGAGCAGTTTCATTTTCTCGTCCTCCTGATTTTTCTCAGGGCACCCCGGCGCGCAGCACCGCGGCGTCCTGCTTGGTGCTTTCTACTTTATCACCAAAACCGGCGCTTGAAAATTGGAAAAACTCGGCGATTATGTGGAGGATTTTGTCTTTTCCGGGCGGCAGGGCAAAAAATCCCCCGCACCGCGTTTTTTTGCGGTGCGGGGGACAGATCCTCTTTTTTCAAAGCCCGATCACCGCGACGGCGCAGGGGACGCGGCCTTCGCAGAGGGTCAGCGTTACGTTTTCATAGCCTGCGTCGACCAAAAACCGGCGGTAGCTCTCCGGGGTGAACGCGCGCTTGAAGTCCGCGCCGGCTTTGTTGATGACGCCGGTGACGCGGTTCGTGCCGCCTTTTTCCGTGCGGTTCATGTAAGTCGGGATGATGAGCCGACCACCGGGGCGGCAGACGCGGCGGAGCTCCGCCAGCGCGCGGAGCGGCTCGTCCAGCAGGTGGATGACGTTCGCGGCGACGGCTGCGTCGAACTGCGCGTCCGGATAGGGGAGGTGCAGAATGTCCGCCTTCCCGAAGCGAACGTTTCCGTATTTGGCGCACTTTTTCTCCGCCCGCGCCAGCATTTTCCCGGAAAAGTCCGTTGCCACAAGGCTGCGGCAGCGCGGCGCGATCGCCGCCGTCAGCAGTCCCGTGCCGCAGGCGCACTCCAGCACCGAGTCCTCCGGTCCGACCAGCGCCCCCACCGCGGCGCAGAGCGCCCGGTCCGCCTTCCGGTTCAGCACGTCCGCAAAAAGGTCGTATGCCCAAGCCACATTGTCCCAGAACATCAGCTCACCGCGCCTTCCTGCTCCGCGGAGCTCTGCACCTGCGCCGCACCGCCGTCCGGGAGCTTTTCGCCCATCTCGATCCGCACCTCGCGGCGCTCCGGGTCGGCGTTGGAGTAGGAATAGAGGTCGAAGCCGATGATCTCGAAGCCGCGCCTCCGGTAAAACGCGATCGCGTTTTCGTTGCAGGACTGGGTCCCCGGAACGATCATCCGCGCGCCGGAGGCTGCCGCCGCGCGCTCAACGGCGTCCATCAGCGCCGTTCCGACGCCCTTCCCGCGCGCCGCACCGTCAAACACGCAGATGTTGCTGATCCGATAGCGGTTGTTCCAGCTCTCCGGCGAGCCCTCGGCATAACCGAGCAGCGCCTCGCCCTCAAACGCGCCGAACGCGGCGGGGTCCTCCAGCCACTCGCCGAAAAATACGTCGTCAAAGCTCCGCTCGACCGGCGCGTCGAAGCGCTTGTAGCCGATCCGGAAGCCGCTCTTGCAGGGGCAAATGTCATAATACCCGCCCGTCCGATACCGCGCAGTGAAGCCCTTGCCCGCATAGTGCGCTTTGTCCAGTGGTCTGATCTCCATAGTGGTTTCACCTCCGTGAAAGTTTTTTTGAAAGAACCCTCTGCAACCGCGTTGCAGGTCACAGGGAGTGCTATGCGGTGCCGCAGGGCACACTTGATTTCAGTGAAGCTTGGGCTGCGCCCAAGTGAAGCGGCGGTGCCGCCATGAAGCTTCGCGCCGCTGCGCGAAGTGAAGTTCCCGCGTGCCGAAGGCACACGGAAAGTGCGAAAAAGGCTCTTTTGTCACAGACAAAAGAGCCTTTTTCGTGGCGGAGAAGGAGGGATTCGAACCCTCGAACGGCTTTTGACCGTTACACGATTTCCAATCGTGCGCGCTCGACCGGGCTACGCGACTTCTCCATAGCTGCTCGAACAAACTCCGATATAAAGTTGTCAGCTTGGATATTATAGTTTATCCGCGCGGGAAAGTCAAGCAAAATATTCCGCCTTTTGCGGCTTTTCGAAAAAAACATCCGTTTGCCGGGGCGCTTTGTCCCGGCAAACGGATAAAAAAATACCACGCGCATCGGCGTGGCTCACTTACGTTCGGGCTTTTCAGCGATCACTGACGGTGCCGTCGCACTCGCCGTAGATCATGTCGTCGATATCAACGCCCGGATAGCTTCGCAGCATAAGCAACACCTCCTTTTATTGGTTTACGCTTCGCAGTATAGTCCCATTTTCCCGCCGCGTCAAGAGCTTTTGGGCAGATTTTACAATTTCTTTACATTTGGTTTAGGCAAAACGCCAAACACCCGGACGGCGTTTCAAAAAAGTCTAATCAACGCGCCGCAGACGCACAATTTAAAGGCCTCCCTGTGTAAGGGAGGCTGTCAGCCGAAGGCTGACTGGAGGGTTGTAAGCTGCCGAGATA
>CAVCTM010000036.1:0-18177 GCA_963605115.1 Pseudobutyrivibrio sp.
CCCGGCTATCTGCTGGGCTATCTCCCCATGCTCGCCGCAGTCTGGGCAGCCCTCTACCTGCTGGGGAAAAGATAAAAGTAAAAAAACAGAGTCGACCGCAGCCCAGCCGCCAAAGGCGGGTTTAGGGGGCCACGACCGACTCTTATGTGCAGTGTATCACTTTTTCCGAGAAATGCAACTTCAAATGAGAGACCGCCGTCCGGCGGTCTCTCATTTGAGGCTTCAGCCCTGTTCGATATCCTGATGGAACTCCGTCAGGATGAGTCCCTCGTTTTTCTCCTGCGCCCAGCGGACGGTCCAAGCGCCGTTGAAGATGAGCAGGTCGCGGCCGCGGACGTCGCGCACCCAGCGGGTGTCGCCGGTGAAGTTATAGTCCGCGCCGTTGAAGTCCGGGTTCTGGACACGGCGGATGAACTCGTGCGGCAGGTCGCGCTGGATGAACTCCACGCCGTATTCGCTCTTCATGCGGAATTTCAGCACGTCGAATTGCAGCACGCCGACGACGCCGACGATGACCTGCTCCATACCGGCGTTGGGGTAGAAGAAGATCTGGATCGCGCCCTCCTGCGCGATCTCGGTCATGCCCTTGGCGAACTGTTTGCGCTTCATGGAGTCCACCTGCTCGATGATGGCGAAGTGCTCCGGCGCGAAGGTCGGGATGCCGGTGAAGCGGATATTCTGCCCCGCCTCGCAGATCGTGTCGCCGATGGAGAAGGTGCCGGGGTCGAACACGCCGATGATGTCCCCGGCGTAAGCCTCGTCGATGATGTCGCGCTCCTGCGCCATCATCTGCTGCGGCTGGGCAAGGCGGAGCGTCTTGCCGCTTTGCAGGTGGAAATATTCCTTGCCGCGCTGGAACTTGCCGGAGCAGATCCGCAGGAAGGAGATGCGGTCGCGGTGCGCCTTGTTCATGTTCGCCTGAATTTTGAACACGAAGGCGGAGAAGTGGTCGTCCGTCGGGTCGATGAGCTCGCCCGTCTCGGCGTTGCGCCGCGCGAGCGGCGCGGTCGTGAGCTTGAGGAAACTCTCCAGAAACTGCTCCACGCCGAAGTTATGCAGCGCCGAGCCGAAGAACACGGGGCTGAGCTTGCCCGCGTGGACGCGTGAGAGGTCGAAGTCCTCGCCCGCGCCCTCCACGAGCTCCACCTGCTCGCTCAGCTCCTCGCGGAAGCGCGCGCCGATGAGCTCGTCGAGCGCCGCAGTGTCCTCGATGGGGCAGGTGATGCTCTCAAGGCGCTTCGCGCCGCCGTGGTAGTTCGTGTAGGTCAGAACGCTGCGGCTTTCGCGGTCATAAATGCCCTTGAAGGTCGCGCCGCAGCTCACCGGCCAGTTCATCGGATAGGTCGCGATGCCGAACTCCGTCTCCAGCTCGTCGAGCAGCTCGAAGGGGTCGCGCGACTCGTGGTCGAGCTTGTTGATGAAGGTGAAGATGGGAATGCCGCGCATGGCGCAGACCTTGAAGAGCTTGCGCGTCTGCGGCTCGATGCCCTTCGCGGCGTCGATGACCATGACGGCACTGTCCGCCGCCATCAGCGTGCGGTAAGTGTCCTCGGAGAAGTCCTGATGCCCCGGCGTGTCGAGAATGTTGATGCAGCAGCCTTCGTATTCAAACTGGAGCACGGAGCTCGTGACGGAGATGCCGCGCTGCTTTTCCAGCTCCATCCAGTCGCTGACGGCGTGCTTGTCGCCCTGCTTGCCCTTGACGGAGCCGGCGGACTGGATCGCCCCGCCGTAAAGCAGCAGCTTTTCCGTCAGCGTCGTTTTGCCCGCGTCCGGGTGGGAGATGATGGCAAAGGTCCGGCGCCGCCGGATCTGCTCGATCGTTTTCTGGTCCATAAGTCTCTTTTTCCTTTTCTCAGATTCGGTTCCAAAGCGCAAAAACGCGCCGGAAGCCAAAATTCGCGGTCTCCGGTGCGTTTCGGAATTTATGGTGTTACTTCAGCGCGTCCGTGAAGGTCTTGAACGCGGTGGTCTTCTCCGTGTCGGAGAGGATGCAGTACATCACATAGTCGCCCTGCACCTTGACCTCGGCGTTCATCATCTTCGGCTTCTCGTCCGGCATATACTCGTCCATCCAGCTGTCCTGCCGCAGCTTCAGATAGCTCTCGACCAGTGCCTTCAGATCGGAGACGCTCAGCGTGCCGGCTTTGAAGATGCCGAACTCGTCGATGTTCGTGCCCATGGTGTTGATGCGGATGGCGTATTCGCCGAGCTCTGCGGCGTCCTTCTTGAAGTAGCCCTTCACATAGCTCGCGCCGGGGTCGGCGAGGTCGGGCTTGCCGATGGCGGTGCCGACCGCGTCGGCAAGGTCCGCCACGGGGACGTTTTTGCTCGCGCTCCCGCCGCCGCAGGCGGCGAGCAGGGAGATGAGCAGCACGGCGATGAGCAGGATGGAAATGCGCTTTTTCATATCGTTTGTTCCTTCTTTATCCCAAAAGTTTTTTATGTGCGGTCTTATTTCTCGGATTCCAGCCACGCATGCGTGCGCAGATAGGCGAGCACCTGCTGGAACGTCTCGCCCGTCAGGTGGATGCCGTCGCCGTTCTGACTCGTTTCGGGCAGATTGCCGTCCGCGCCGACGATGGCCTCGCGGCTGTTCAGGAAGCGGCAGCCGGTGTCCGCCGCGATCTGCTCGATCCAGCCGTTCGCGGCGTTGATCTTCTCGTTGCTGATCTCGTTTTTATACTTATAGCTGTCCGCCACGGGGTAGATGGAGTTCAGAATGATCTTCGTGTCCGGGCTCGCCGCCTGAATGGACTGCACCAGCGCGGTGTAGTCGCGGATGAACCACTCCTCGTCCATGAACGAAACGCCGTTGACACCGAGCGTGATGCACATGTATTCCGGCTTCGCCTTCTCGACCGCCTCCGTGATGAGCAGCTCCTCGCCCGTTTCGGGATAGACGATCCGCGCGACGGAGTAGTAAGAGAGCGTCAGCGTGCCGCTCGCGGGGGTCCAGACCTGCGTCGTGTCCTTCCCGCCGGAGAGAACGCCGTAAGCCTTCAGACCGTAAGTCGTGCTGTCGCCGAGGAAGATGATCTTGTCCTGATACTCCGTCCCGGCGTCCGCCGTCTCCGCGAGGCGGACGGAGCTTGCCGGCTGCGGCGTGTCGGTGACTTCGGGCGCGTCGGTCGGCTGCGGCGCGTCCGTGTTTTCCGGCGTGTCCGTGGTCTGCGGCGCGTCGGTGGAGGGCGCGGCGTTCGGGTCCTCGGTCTCCATCGTAAAGCCGCCGCTCCCGGTCTCCTTCACCTCGCCGTCCTGCTTGGCGCAGGCGGAGAAAAACAGCGCGAACACGCTCAGCAGCACGCAGAGCACAATGGCGGCGGACCAGAGCGTATAAATTACATTTTTCTTTGCTTTCATCGGGAAACAAAGTCCTCCCTGTCTGTTGTTTTCGGGTCCTGCGGTTTTATCATAACCGGCTTTGTATCATTTTTCCGGCATGGAGGAAAAATTATTCTTCTACTACCACTCTGTCGACACCGTTTTTCTCGAACTCGTCCATATAATCGTCCATGCGGCTCGTGAGCTCCGTGACGTCGCTGGAGTCGAGATTCTCGCGCACCATGTCGCGGCGGGCAAGCTCCTCGGCGAGGATGTCGAAGAACACGGCGTCCTCATAGTCGGCAATGGCCTCGTGGATGCCGCCGTCCTCGTAGGCTCTGGAGGGGAAGCAATGACCCATATAGTGCTCGGCGAGCGCCTTCATCCCGTGCTTGGAGCAGAGGGCGAAAAGCTTTTCCTGCAAGCGGTCGTAATCCTCAAAGCGGTCGTCCTCCTGACGGGTGGAGTTCAAGATCCAGTTCCCGACGTAAACGAGGTCCAGCAGACGGCGAAATTCCTTCTCGGTCAATTCAATATTCAAGTTTTCCGGCCTCCTTCCGACGCTCCGAAAAGCGTCCCGTTCCATTCGGTCATTATAGTATAGCAAACCGCGCGCCAAAATGCTACACAAATTTCTTGAACACCGCCGCTTTTTCCGCGAAAAAATTTCGCCCCGGCGCGCTTTGCGCAATTTTGCTCTTGTAATCGGGGAGAAAATAGAATAGAATGTGTTAGTTAATCAGCTTAGATGTAAGATGGGAGCATAGCGCAATGGACCCCAGACCCATCGGCGTGTTCGACTCCGGGCTCGGCGGGCTGACCGCCGCGAAAACGCTGGAGGAGATCCTGCCCGGCGAAAACCTCATATACTTCGGCGACAGCGCGAACGCCCCTTACGGCACGCGGACGCGCGAAGAGCTCGCCGCGCTCGCCTGCGGCTGCGCCGGCTTTCTCGCCGACTTCGACGTGAAGGCGGTGCTCGTCGCCTGCGGCACCGTGAGCTCCACCGCGATGGACGTGCTGCGCGCTCGCTTCGACATCCCGTTTTTCGGCGTGCTGGAGCCCGCCTGCGCCGAGGCGTCGCGCATTTGCCCGACCGGGCGCATCGCCGTCGCCGCGACGGAGGCGAGCGTGCGCAGCGGCGCGTTCGCGAAAACGCTGGAGCGCCTCGCGCCCGGCGCGGCGGTGCTCTCCAAGGCGTGCCAGAGCCTTGTGACGCTCGTGGAGCGGGGGCATTTCGCCCCCGGCGACCCGGAGGCGGACGAAGCCGTCCGCGCGGAGATAGCGCCCGTGCGCGATTTCGCGCCCGACGTGCTCGTGCTCGGCTGCACCCATTTTCCGCTCCTGGCGGACGCGATCGGCGCTTATCTCGGACCGGAGGTGAAGCTCCTCTCCGTCGGGGAGGCAGCCGCCCGCGCCCTGCGCGCCCACCTCGCGGCGGAGGACCTGCTCGCGGAGCGCGAAGCGGGCAGCCGCCGCTGGTTCACGAGCGGCGACCCCGCCGATTTCGCCGCAAAAGCGGCGCGGTTTCTGGGGCACGAGATCACCGCGGAGCACCACGGCAATACTTGAAAAGGAACAGTTTCTATGGAAAAAGAAGTCGTCATCACCATAAAAAGCAGCCAGCAGCTCGGCGGGGAGGAGCATGACGGCGCAGAGCTCATCACCCGCGGGACTTACCGCTACAAAAACGGCGCCGCGCGCCTTTGCTACGACGAGAGCGAGCTGACCGGCATGAACGGCACCCGCACGCAGTTCGACGTGCGCGACGGCGAGGTCGTGCTCTCCCGCCGCGGCGCGGTGGACTCGCGCATGGTCTTCCAGCCGGGGCAGCGCAGCGATTTTCTCTACCGCACGGAGCACGGGATGCTGACCCTCGGACTGGACACGCTGCGCATCGAGTGCGAGCTCGGCGAGCACGGGGGAGACATGCGCATCGACTACGACCTCGATTTTGAGCGCTCGCTTTTAAGCCGGAATCAATTCATCATCAACGTGAAAGAGAAGGATATAAAATCATGAACCTGATCGAAAGCGCAAAGAAACAGATCGACGCCCTGATCCACGCCGCCTATGACGCCGCCGCCGCGAAGGGGGAGCTCCCCGCGGGCGCGGAGGTCCGCGGCAATGTGGAGATCCCGAAGGACACCCGCAACGGCGACTACGCCGCGAACCACGCGATGGCTGCCGCCAAAGCGCTGCGTATGGCGCCCCGCGCCGCCGCGGAGCGGCTTACCGCGAATATGGACCTCGCCGGGAGCTGGTTCGACACCGTGGAGATCGCGGGTCCCGGCTTCCTGAACTTCCGCCTCGGCACAAAGTGGTATGCCGACGTGCTGGAGAATATCTGCGCCGAGGGCGCCGATTTCGGGCGCAGCGACGCGCTCGCCGGGCAGCGCATCATGGTGGAGTTCGTCTCCGCCAACCCGACCGGACCGATGCACATGGGCAACGCCCGCGGCGGCGTTCTGGGCGATGCGCTCGCCGAGGTGCTCCACCGCGCGGGGGCGGACGTCTGGCGCGAGTTTTACGTCAACGACGCCGGCAACCAGATCGAAAAATTCGCCCTCAGCATCGATGCGCGCTACCGCCAGCTCATTCTGGGCGAGGACGCCGTGGAGTTCCCGGAGGACGGCTACCATGGCGACGATATCCGCGCTCTCGCGGAGGGCTTCCGCGCCGAGGAGGGCGACGGCTGGCTCGAACGGAGCGAGGCGGAGCGCCACGCGGCGATGGCGAAGTACGGTCTCGCGCATAACCTGCCGAAGATGAAGGCGGACCTCGCGCGCTACAACATCCACTATGACGAGTGGTTCTATGAGTCCAGCCTGCACGAGAGCGGCTACGTTGCCGACAGCGTGAACGCCCTGACGGAGCTCGGCTTCACCTATGAAAAGGACGGCGCGCTCTGGCTCGCGACGTCGCGCATTCTGGGCGATCGCCTGCTCGCCGCCGGCAAAAAGCCGGAGGACATCGAAAAGCTCGGTCTGAAGGACGACGTTCTGCGCCGCGCGAACGGGTTTTACACCTATTTCGCCGCGGACATCGCCTACCACCGCAACAAGCTCGCCGTGCGCGGCTTCGACAAAGCCGTGGACGTCTGGGGCGCGGACCACCATGGACACATCGCGCGGCTGAAGGCGGCGCTCGACGCGTTGGGGCTCGACGGCGAGCACCGGCTGGACGTCGTGCTCATGCAGCTCGTGCGCCTGATGCGCGACGGCGAGGTCGTCCGCATGAGCAAGCGCACCGGCAAGGCGATCTCCCTCAGCGATCTGCTGGACGAAATTCCCGTGGACGCCGCGCGCTATTTCTTCAACTCCAAGCCCGACACGCAGATGGACTTCGACCTCGGTCTCGCCGTCCGGCAGGACAGCGAAAACCCGGTCTATTACGTCCAGTACGCCCACGCGCGCATCTGCTCGATGCTCGCGAACCTCGCCGCGGAGGGGCTTGCCGTCCCCGCTCCGGCGGAGGCGGATATGGCGAAGCTGGAAAGCCCCTTCGAGCGCGAGCTCATCAAGCAGCTCTCCGCCCTGCCGGAGGAGATCCGCCTCGCCGCGCGCGACTATAACCCCAGCCGCATCAACAGCTTCGTGACGGAGCTCTCCGCCCGCTTCCACCGCTTCTATAACGAGTGCCGCATCAAGGGCGCGGACCCCGAAACCGCCGCCGCCCGCCTCCTCCTCGCCGACTGCACGCGGCAGGTCATCGAAAACAGCCTCTCCATCATCGGCGTATCCGCGCCGGAGCACATGTAAAAAACACGCAATAAGAGGCGGCCGCTGGCAGCCTCTTATTTGAGATCATCGCAAGGAGGCATTCAAAATGAGACGATCCCGCGCTCTGCTTTGTCTTTTGCTCGCGCTCTGCCCTCTGGCGGGGACGGTCCCCGTCGCGGCGGCGGACCGGGGAGCCGACGGCGTTTACCGCGGCTTCTGCCTTTCGGCGCGAGGGCGCGCCGGGCTTACGCTGACCGTCTCCGGCGACGGGGCTGAGCTCGCGTTTTGCGCCCTGCCCGGACAGGCTGCCGTTCCGGACGGCAGCTATCGTCTGCGCGTCCGCGCGCAGGGCGGAGACTATGTTCTCACGCCCACAGAGTGGATCACGCAGCCGGACGGCTATGCGTCCGCGGAGCTGACCCTCTCCCTCACGGGCGACACGCTCTCCGGCAGCATCGGCGCGGTCGAGGACGAAAATCTCGTCTATCTGACGCGCAGCGCGGCGGGCGCATGGCTGTCGCCGACGCGCCGGACGTCAACGATTACATGCTGAGCCGTGGCGTGCAGAGCGCCTATTTCGGGCTCAGCGACGCCGGGCATGAGGGGGATTGGCGCTGGGCGACGGGCGAGCCGCTCTCGTGGTATTCCAACTGGCACAGCGGCGAGCCGAACAACGAGCGCGGCGCGGAAAACTACGCCATGTTCTACTATAAGTTCACGGACGGCACGTGGAACGACGGCGATTTCGGCGCGGGAACGGCAAACGCCGGGAGGACGTTTTTCTGCGAGTGGCCCGCGGCGGAGGGCTTCCGCTTCACCGCGGACAGCGCGGTCCGCTGCGTCCCGAAGGGCGGCACGATCGAGCTTTATGACGGATACTATGAAAACGGCGCGCTGCGCCGCGGCAGCTGCCGGGCATGGCTGGACGATGAGAGCGTCTTCGCGCTCGATCACCATGGCTGGGACAGCACCTTCGGGACCCATCTGACGCTGACGGCGAAAAAAACCGGGACTGCGCAGCTCACCGTGGAGGACGAGCGCAGCGGCGAGACCGCCTCGCTGACGCGGACCGTCCTGCCCTCCGAGAGCGTCTGGTCCTTCGACGCCGTGCCGAAGCAGACGGTGGAGGACGGGAAGACGACGAACTTTTATGACTTCAGCGGTCTCGTCGTGGATGATTTCTCCTACCGGCGCGTGAAGACCGCGGACGGCTCGACTGCGTATTACGAGCTGACGATGAACATCTACAACACGCTGGATCTCTACGGCGCCGTCTGCGCCTACGACGCGGACGGGAGCCTTTATGACTACCGTATCATCGACCGATTCACGAGCATGGACAGCAGCTTCGTGGACTCCCTGACCTCGCTCGTCAGGGAGACCGGCGATCTCTTCTATCTCCTCGGCAACTCCCGCTACTATTCCGGCGAGAGCATTTCCAAAAAGACCGCGATCGGCGCGGACAAGCCGCTCCGCGTCCCGGCGGGCGGCTATGTTGAGATCTCCAACAGCGCCCTCTGTCCCGCGGCGCTCTTCGCGAACACGGCGGGGCTGCTGCTGGACTATGCTGCGACGGTCGGCTCCCTCGCGGGCGGTGCGGCGGCGGAGAAGGAGGGAAATCCCTTTGCGGACGTGGCATCCGGTGCGTACTACGCCCCGGCGGTCCGCTGGGCTGTGGAAAACGGGATCACGAGCGGCACCGGCACGGACCGCTTCAGCCCGGACGCCCCCTGCGCACGCGGTCAGATCGTGACCTTTTTGTACCGTGCCGGAGTATAAAAGCGGCGCTGCCGCAGAAAAGAGAGGACAGAAAAAAATGACGGTTCTGGAAATATCGCTGCGGCTGCTGATCTTTATCGCCGTGGGCTTTGTGGCGCGGAAGGTGAAGGTCATTCCGGAGGGCTTCAGCCGGATGTTCACGAAGTTCGTGATGGCGGTGCCGCTGCCTTGTATGATCATCAACTCCTTCAACGTGGAATACTCCGTCGAGAACCTGACGGCGGCGCCGGTCGTGATGGGGCTCGCCGTGGGGTCCATGCTCGTGATGTTCGGCGTTGCGGCGCTCCTGACGCTGCGCGTGCGCGACCGCGACATGCGCCGCACGGCGCGCTTTGCGCTGCTGTTCACGAACTTCACGCTCATCGGGATCCCCGTCGTGAGCGAGATTTACGGCGCACAGGGCGCGTTTTTATACGTCGTGTTCACGCTGCCGATCCGCTTCGTGTTTTACGGCGGCGCAGCGGTGATGCTCGGCAAGGGCGGGGAGAAGCTGAGCTTTAAGGAGACGGTCAAAAAATTCATCTGCGCCCCGGTCGTCGCCGTCATCATCGGCTTTCTGCTCTATGTCACCCAGCTCCCCGTGCCGGGCGTTATCCGCAGCGCGCTGAGCTCCCTCGGCGCGATGGCGAGCCCGCTCGGACTCATCCTCTGCGGCGTCATCATCGCGGAGGCGGACCTGCGGCAGGCGCTGCGCTACCCCATCGTTATCTGGGTCTCGCTCGCGCGGCTCATCCTGATGCCGGCGCTCGCGCTGGGGCTGTTCCTGCTCGTCGGTGTCAGCGACGAGATCGCGCGGACGACGATGTTTTATTTCGCCATGCCCGTGGCGTCTTTTCTGCCGACCTTCCTGCTGCGCTATAACCCGGAGGCGGAGGACGCGCGGCTCGCCGGCGGCTGCATGGTCGTGGTGAGCACGCTGCTCTGCGTGGCGACCATCCCGCTCTGGACCCTGGTGCTGGATAAAATTCTTTAGTTCCCGAAAAACAGCCGGACGAAAAACGCCGACGCGATAAACCCGACCAGATCCGCCACGAGTGCCGCCGGCACCGCGTGGCGGGTCTTTTTGATGCCCAGCGAGCCGAAATAGACCGCGGCGACGTAAAAGGTCGTCTCCGTGGAGCCGAGCATGACGGCGGCGCAGCGCCCGACGAAGCTGTCGGGACCGCAGCGCGCCATCAGCTCGCTGCCGACGCCGAGTGCGCCGCTGCCCGTCACGGGGCGGAGAAACACGAGCGGGGCGCACTCCGCCGGGATGCCGAGCCGCGCGAAGACCGGGGCGCATAGCCGCGAGAGCGCGTCCAGCGCGCCGGAGGCGCGGAGCATATAGACCGCCGTTAAAAGCACGGCGAGGGAGGGGAAAATGCCTGCCACGGTCTTCAGCCCCGCCCGCGCGCCGTCCGTCAGCGCGGAGAAAAGGTCCACCCGCTTAAAGACCGCCCAGACGCCCACGGCGACGAGCAGCGCGGGCACGATGAGCGCCGTCAATGCCGCCGCCCCAGCCGCTCGAAAACGCGCGCGGCGAGCAGCCCCGCCGCGACGGAGCAGAGACTGCTCGCCCAGACGCAGGGCAGAATGTCAAAGGGCGCCGCCGCGCCGAGCGAGGCGCGCACCGCCGCGACCGTGGCGGGGATGAGCTGGACGGATGCCGTGTTCATCACGACGAGGCGGCAGAGCTCGTCGCTCGCCTCGCCGGGCGTCCCCTGTGCCGCGAGACGCGCCGCCGCGCGCAGTCCCGCGGGCGTCGCCGCGTTGCCGAGTCCGAGCAGATTGGCGGTGAAATTCGCCGTAGCCGCGTCCGCGCAGAGCGGATCGGTTTTCGCCGCGCGGGGATAAATGCGCCGCAGCAGGGGGCGCAGCGCCCGCGTCAGCGCGCGGAGCAGTCCGGCGCGCTCCATCGCCTCCAGCACGCCGCTCCAGAGACACATCGCCCCGGCGATGCCGAGGCAGAGCGTCACCGCCGCGCCCGCGCCCTCTGTCACCGCGGCGGAAACGGCGTCCAGCCGCCCCGCCGCCGCGCCGAACAGCACGCTCGCCGCCGCCATGCCGAGCCAGATATAGGTCATGAGCATCTTGAAAAGCCCCCTTGTTGTTCAGCCTGTAAAAAACCGTAAACGCGCCGCTTTAAAGGCCTCCCTGTGCAAGGGAGGCTGTCACGGCGAAGCCGTGACTGGAGGGTTGTAAGCTCCCCCCCAATAGCCAAGCTCGGCGTTTTCGGCAGCTTGGCAACAACCCCTCAGTCAGCCTTCGGCTGACAGCTCCCCTTGCACAGGGGAGCCTTTAAAACCGCAGCTCGCGACAGGCTGCTTGTTGTCCAAGCCGCTTTTGTAGAAGCGTATTGCGCGGCGCGGGGAAAAATGCTATATTAAGTTTATACCAAGCTTCCGGGAGGCAGATCGGATATGGAACAGAAAAGCGGAAAGGGCGCGCTCGTGCGCCTTATCGTGCTGCTCGTCATTTTGGCGGCGGTGGTCGGCGTCGGCGTCGGAACGGGGCTTGTGCCCTCGGTGGGGGACGCCTTTGCCGGCGTGGGTTTTGAGCCGGCGAAGCTGCTGGACCTCGCGGTCATGCTGCTGCTCGTGCTCGCGGCGGAAAATCTTTTGCAGCTGCTGCTGCACCTGCCGAAGCCGAAGCGCCACCGCACGCGCACGGTGCTGAGCCTCATCTCCAGCGCGCTGCGCTATGTTGCCGCGATCGTCATTTTGTGCTGGGGTCTCGCCATTCTCGGCGTCCAGATCGGCGCGATCGTCGCCGGTGTCGGCGTGCTGGCGCTCATCGTCGGCTTCGGCGCGGAAAAGCTCATCGCGGACGTTGTTACCGGCTTTTTTATGCTCATCGAGAACAAATATAACGTCGGCGATTACGTCGAGGTCGGCGGCTTCCGCGGCAAGGTGACCGCCATCGGCATCCGCACCACGAGCATCGAGGACGGCGGCGGCAACATCAAGATCGTGAATAACTCCGACATGACGAACCTGCTGAACCGCTCGGACCTCTCCTCCCGCGCCGTCTGCACCATCGGCATCCCCTACGAGACGGACCTCGAAGCGCTCGAAGCGAAGCTCCCCGCGGTGCTCGACGCGCTCTACGCCGCGCATGGCGACGTGCTTCTGAGCCGTCCGAGCTACCTCGGCGTCGAGGAGCTCGGCGACAGCGCCGTCGTGCTCAAATTTGTCGCGGAGGTGCAGGACAAGGATATTTTCTCCGGCATGCGCATCTTAAACCACGACATTTTCCTCGCCTTCCGCCGCCTCGGTGTCGAGTGCCCGTTCCCGCAGGTGGACGTTCATAACAAGTAAAGGAGAGACTTTTATGGCAGATCGGAAAAAGTCCGACGAGTTCCACACGCCGGAGCGGGAATTTGACCAGCCCGCGGCGGAATTCACCTCCCCCGGCGAGGAGTTCAAAAAGCCCGGCGCGTCCACGGCGCCGGCGGCGGCTTCGCGCCGCGGGAAGCGCGCGATCTATGCCGCGGCAGCCGCCATTTTTGTGATCGGCGCGGTCGTCTATTTCGGCTCGTGGCGGACGCCCGCGGGTCCCGCGCCGACGGCGGACCCGACAGCAGTCCCGACGGAGACCGTCCGCCCGCAGGAGACCGCCCCGGCGGAGACCGAGCCCGTCAGCGGAAACGGCGAGTGGGTGCTGCAATATACGGAGCGCGACATAGGCGAGGGTCTTGTCCGCACGGAAGACCCCGGCGGCATGACCTGCCGCCTGACGGAAAACGACGACGGCACGCTGTACGCGGAGTTTTTCTCCGGCGGCGTGCGCAGCGGCGAGCTCACTTACGCCCCGGACGGCGAGGGCTACGCCGCCGGGACCGAGGAGACGGAGTTCGCCGTCAAGACCCGCACCCTCCGCTTCGAGGGCGACACCCTCGTCGTGGAGACCGTTACCGCCGGCAGCGCCTCCAGCGGCGATTACCGCTACGTGACGCGCGAGGTTTACGGGAAAAAATAAAGCAAAGCTCGCGGCGCGGGGATCCCCGCGCCGCGAGCTTTTACACCCATTTCAAACGTTTCAAACGTTTCAAACGACAAATCCTCTTGCGTTTCGGTCTCTGATGTGCTAAAGTATTGTCTGCGCGGGATGCAGATCGGATGCAGCCGCGGCATAGACTGGTTTTATCCGGCGCGGGGAGACCGAAAGCGCGGGATGGAACGGAGCGAAGACTTATGGATATCACCACAAACGGCGGCGCACTGTGGCCCGACGCGGCGGTCATCGGTATTTTTCTCGTTTTTATCATCTGGAAGGGACGCCGCGGGCTCTCCCGGAGCCTCCTGCCCCTCGCGGTGACGGTCGCGTCGCTGCTCGGCGCGGCGTTTTTCTCCAAGGCGCTGACGCCCGCGGCGGCAGGACTGCTGCTGCCCGCGCTGCAAAAATGGTTCGACGGACATGCCGACCTCGCGGCGCTCGCGGAGCTGCGCCTCCCGGATCTCGGCGGCGCGCTCGCGGAGACGCTGCCGGAGGGACTGCGCGCGCTTCTGGAGCGCTTCGGGCTCAGCGTGCAGCGCGCGGCGGAGGAGGCGGTCGGCGCGGCGGCGGGCTCGGTGGAGACCGCGGTGGACGCGCTGCTGCGCTCCGTGGCGGAGACGCTGGCGCACATTCTGCTGTTTCTCGTCATTTTCCTGCTGCTGCTCCTGCTGCTGAGCCTGCTGCGGCGGGTACTCGGCTGGGCGTTCCGCCTGCCGGTCATCCGCTGGGCGGACGTGCTCGGCGGCGCGCTGCTCGGCGCGGTGGAGTGCGCGGTCGTGCTCTGGATCGTCTGCGCCGTCGCCGGGCTCTTTGACGGCGGACGCCTCCGCGCCCTCGCGGAGGGAACGAAGCTGCTTTCCATTTTCGCCTGAAGCAATCATCCGGGACCCGCTTCGCTTATGCTCCCGGATGAAGGGGAACGCTCCGCTCAGCGCACGCGCTGACGCGCGCACGTTCCCTCCGCGCAGAGTATTTTTCGGCACGCACGTGTCGCGCCGAAAAATAATTGGACTCTATTCGCTGCTGCGGCAGCGAACTCTGCGAGGCTTTTTACTGATTATTTTTTAGGAGGGATCGCTTTCCTATGCAATGCTGCGACCATAAAACCGTGGACCTTTCGCTGCTGGACGAGGTGCTGGCGCGCTATGCCGGCGTGAAGGGCAGCCTTATCACCATTTTGCAGAAAACGCAGGAGATCTACGGCTACGTCCCCGTCGACGCGGTTTACCGCATCGCCGGGCGCACGGGGGAGACCCCGGCGAAGATCCTCGGCGTGGCGACGTTTTATTCCCAGTTCCGATTCCAGCCGGTCGGGAAATACCTCATCATGCTCTGCAAGGGCACCGCGTGCTTTGTCAACGGCGCGGAGCGCATCGCGGAGGCGGTGACGGACGAGCTCGGCATCTGTGACGGCGAGACGACGGCGGACGGGATGTTCTCCCTCTCGCTCGTGTCCTGCCTCGGCTGCTGCTCGCTCGCGCCGGTCATGATGATCAATGAAACGACTTACGGCGCACTGACGCCGGACAAGGTGCGGAGCATCCTCCGCGATCTGCGGAAGGAGGCGGAGGCATGAGCGCACGCATTGCGGTCGGAGAGGGCTCCTGCGGTCTCGCCGCGGGCGCGGGCGCGGTCTATGCCGCGCTGGAGAAGCGGCTTGCCGCCTCCCCCGTGCGCCTCGGCATCACGGGCTGCGTCGGCGCATGTTATTTAGAGCCCATCGTGGATATTTATGACGATGCCGGCGGGCTCCACCGCTGCGTCCGCGTGAAGCCGGGCGACGCGGAGACGATCGCCGCCGCGGCGGAGAGCGGGGATCACAGCGCCCTCGGCGCGCTGCTCATCGCCCCGGAGGACGAGGCGTTTCTGACCGGGCAGACGCGCATCGCGCTGCGCAACTGCGGCGTCATCGACCCGGAGAGCCTCGACGATTATCTCGCCGCGGGCGGCTACCGGGCGCTCGAAACGGTTCTGCGCACGATGACGCCGGAGGAGGTCATCGAGACCGTCAAAATTTCCGGGCTCGCCGGGCGCGGCGGCGCGGGCTTTCCGACATGGTTCAAGTGGGACGCGGCGCGGCGGAGCGCGGGGGAGGAGAAATACCTCATCTGCAACGCCGACGAGGGCGACCCCGGTGCGTTTATGGACCGCGCGGTCATCGAGTCCGATCCCCATAACCTCATTGAGGGCATGCTCATCGCGGCTTACGCCATCGGCGCGCACGAGGCGGTCGTCTATGTCCGCGCGGAGTATCCGCTCGCCATCGTCCGTCTGCAAAAGGCGATCGACGCGGCACTTTCGCGCGGCTATCTCGGCGAGAACATCCTCGGTACGGGCTTTTCCTGCTCGCTGCGCATCAAGGCGGGCGCGGGCGCGTTCGTCTGCGGCGAGGAGACGGCGCTCATCGAGTCGCTGGAGGGCAATCGCGGAATGCCGCGCCTGAAGCCCCCCTTCCCGGCGCAGGAGGGCTATTGGCGCAAGCCCAGCAACATCAACAATGTGGAGACCTTCGCAAACGTCCCGTGGATCCTGCTCCACGGCGGCGAGGCGTTCGCCGCGCTCGGCACGGAGGGCTGCCGCGGGACCAAGGTCTTCGCCGTTACCGGCAAGGTCCGCCGCGGCGGGCTCGTGGAGATCCCGATGGGCAAAACGCTGCGCGACGTCATCTTCGGCATCGCCGGCGGCATCCGGGACGGCAGGGAGTTCAAGGCGGTGCAGATGGGCGGACCCAGCGGCGGCTGCATCCCGGCGAGCCTGCTGGATACCGTCATCGACTATAAGTCGCTCGCCGCGACGGGCGCGATCATGGGCTCCGGCGGCATGGTCGTGATGGACGACGAGACCTGCATGGTCGCCGTCGCGAAGTTTTTCCTCGATTTTACCACGCGCGAATCCTGCGGCAAGTGCGTTCACTGCCGCATCGGGACGAAGCGCATGTCGGAGATCCTGAGCCGCATCGTGAGCGGCGAGGGAAAGGAGGGCGACGTGGAGCTGCTCGAAGAGCTCTGCGCCGCGGTCAAGGACGGCGCGCTCTGCGGTCTCGGCCAGAGCGCCCCGAACCCGGTGCTGACCACCATCCGCTATTTCCGGGACGAGTACGACGCCCACATCCGGGCGCACAAGTGCCCGGCGAAGCAGTGCAGGACGCTGCTGACTTACGCGATCGACCCGGAAAAATGCGTCGGCTGCTCGCTCTGCGCGCGCAAATGCCCCGCCTCCGCCATCCATGGCGAGCTGAAAAAGCCCTTCGCCATCGATCCGGCGGCGTGCATCCGCTGCGGCGCATGCCGGAGCGCCTGCCGCCTCGGTGCGGTGACGGTCGAATGAAGGAGGTGCGGAGAAACGATGAGTGAGATCAAGCTGACGATCAACGGCGCCGCCTGCACGGGCGAGACCGGAGAGACCATTTTGCAGATCGCGGAGCGGCACGGGATCGAGATCCCGACGCTCTGCCATAACGAGCTTGTCCGGCATTACGGCGCCTGCGGGCTCTGCGTCGTGGAGAGCGCGGCGAGCCCGAAGCTGCTGCGCGCCTGCTCCACCCTTGCTGCGGACGGCATGGTGCTGGACACCGAGTCGCCCCGCGTCGTCCGCGCGAGACGGGTGGCGCTGGAGCTGCTGATGAGCGACCACGACGGCGACTGCCGCGGTCCCTGCATGCTTGCCTGCCCCGCGGGAACGGACTGCCAGCGCTATGTGAAGATGATCGCGCTGGGGCTCGACCGCGAGGCGGTGGAGATCATCAAGGAGACGAACCCGCTGCCGGCGTCCATCGGCCGCGTCTGCCCCCACCCCTGCGAGACGGCGTGCCGCCGCAAGCTGGTGGAGCAGCCGATCTCCATCGCCTATCTGAAGGCGTTCGCCGCGGACGCGGACCTCGCTTCGGGCAGACCGTGGCGTCCCGCGGTCGCCCCGGAGACGGGCAGGCGCGTCGCCGTCGTCGGCGGCGGTCCCGCGGGGCTCACGGCGGCTTATTTCCTGCGCTGCCATGGCCACGACGTCACCGTATATGACGCGATGCCGAAAATGGGCGGCATGCTGCGCTACGGCATCCCGGAATACCGCCTGCCGAAGCGCGTGCTGGACGAGGAGATCGCGGAGATCGCCGCGCTCGGCGTCCGGATGAAGCCGGATACGCGCGTCGGGCGCGACGTCACGCTGGACGCGCTGCGCGCAGACTTTGACGCCGTCGTTGTCGCCGCCGGCGCGTGGCGGAGCACGCCCGTCGGCTGTCCGGGAGACGACCTTGCGGGCGTCTGGGGCGGCATCGACCTGCTGCGCACCGTCGCCTTCGGCGTCGAGCCGGAGATCGGCGAGCGCGTCGTGATCGTCGGCGGCGGCAACACCGCCATGGACGCCTGCCGCACCGCCGTCCGCCTCGGCGCGAAGGAGGTCAGCGTCGTCTATCGCCGCACGATGGACGAGATGCCCGCCGAGCGCGCCGAGATCGCCGAGGCGATGGAGGAGGGCGTGGTGTTCCGCTTCCTGCGCAATCCGGCGGAGATCCTCGGCGAAGACGGTCATGTCACGGGCGTGAAGCTTCAGGTGATGCGCCTCGGTGAGCCGGACGCGAGCGGGCGGCGCAGCCCGGTGCCCGTGGAGGACGAATTTGAGATAATTCCGGCGGACAGCGTTGTCGCCGCCATCGGGCAGAAGCTTCTGCCGGACGGCTTTGAGGCGATCGAGAAAAACCGCCGCGGCTGCATCGCCGCGGACGAGACAACGTTCCGCACCAACCTGCCGGACGTGTTCGCCGTCGGCGATGCGACGAACCGCGGCGCGGACATCGCCATCGCCGCCGTCGGCGAGGGCGGGAGGGCTGCCGCTGTGGTGGACGGCTTCCTCCGCGGGGAGGAGACGCCTTACCGCCGCCCGTATTATTCCGAGCGGAGCGTCACGGCGGAGATGCTCGCGGACCGCGAAAAGCGCCCGCGCGCGGAAATGCCCGTGCGTCCGCCGGAGGACCGAAAGCGCGATTTTCGCGAAATGAACCTCGGCTTTACGGCGGAGCAGGCGCGCGCGGAGGCGCGGCGGTGTCTGGAGTGCGGCTGCTTCGACTATGCCGACTGCCGCCTCATCCGTCACGCGAACCGCTACGAGCTCCATCCGGAGCGCTTCGCCGGGGAAAAGCGCCGCACCGCCAGCGAAAAACGGCTCGTCTGCATCGAGCGCAACGAGGGCAAGTGCATCCTCTGCTCCCTCTGCGTCCGCACCTGCGACGAGGTCGCGCGGCAGGGGCTCCTCGGACTCGTCGGACGCGGCTTCGGAACGGTCATCAAGCCCGAATTCCGCGGCAGCGACCGCATCGCCGGCTGCGCCGACTGCCTGAAATGCGCCGAAGCCTGCCCGACCGGGGCGCTGAAGATTTTGGGGTGAA
>CAVCTM010000037.1:0-17601 GCA_963605115.1 Pseudobutyrivibrio sp.
AGACATGGACCATGCCGTCCACGCCGCCGATGTCGACGAACGCGCCGTAGCTGGTGAGGGACTTGACAACGCCGTCGTAGCGCTTGCCGATCTCGATCTCGTCCCAGATCTTGGCGATCGCCTCGCGGCGCGCCTTGGCAGCGACGAGGCGGATGGAGCCGACGACTCTCTTGCGCGCCTTGTTGACCTCGGTGATGCGGAGCTGGACCTTCTGCTTGAGCAGCTGGGCGAGCTCAGCCTCGCGCGGCAGACCGGACTGGGAAGCCGGAACGAACACGCGGACGCCCTTGACATTGACGACCAGACCGCCCTTGTTCTCCTCGGTAACGGTACCCTCGACGACCGTCTCGTTCTCGGCGGCAGCCTCGATATCAGCCCAGTTCTTCACCGCGTCAAGGCGGCGCTTGCTGAGCATCACGGTGCCCTCAACGTCGTTCACGCGGACGACGCAGGCTTCGACCTCGTCGCCGACATGGAGGATGTCCTCCACCTTGGCGCCGCTCTCGTCCTCAAACTCCTCCACCGGGATATAACCGGAGTGCTTGGTGCCGAGGTCCACGGTCACTTCCGTCGGGGTGATCGCAACCACAACGCCCTTGACGGTCTCTCCATTATATATAGGTTTGATGGAGTCCTCAAGCATCTCCTCGAAGCTCTTCTCGGTCTCCACCGCAGTGGTCTCTCTGATTTCGTCGCACATCTCTTGTTTTACCTCCTTAATGATCCGCTCAGGCACTGAGGCTCCGGCGGTGATACCTATGGTATCCAATGCCACAAGCGGAGATAAGTCCAGCTCCTCCGCGCTTTCCACGAAGAGGACGCAGGGACACACCTCCGCGCAAATTTCTGTCAGGTGGCGGCTGTTGGCGCTGTGCTTCCCGCCAATGACCACCACAGCATCACATTTCTGTCCTAAATCCAATGCCTCTGTCTGCCGAATCTGCGTAGCGTCACATATTGTATCAAAGATTTCCGGATTTGTACACAACTTTTTTGCGGAATTTTCCGAAAGTTCAAAATTTCTCCGCGTTTCTGTGCTTTGGAACAATAAAGTCAGGGCGTTTTTGGTGAATTTGCCGTCATCCGCGAGAAGCCGCTCCAGCTCTTCGACGGTCTGAACGACCTGCGCACCGGGGCACCAGCCGAGAATGCCGCGGATCTCCGCGTGGTCCGGGTCGCCGAAAACCACGACGGCGCGTCCGCGCGCGGCGGCGTCCGCCGCGAGGCGCTGGATGCGCGAGACGCGGGGGCAGGTCGTATCCACGACGGTGCAGCCGCGGGCGGCGAGGGATTCCGGGACCGCCCTCCCCTCCCCGTGGGCGCGGAGGAGCACGGCGGTGCCGTCCGGCACATCCTCCGGGCGCGCAGCGGTGCGCAGTCCGCGCGCGGCGAGGCGCTCCATCTCCTGCCGGTTATGGATGAGCTCGCCGAGACACCAGACGGTGTCGTGCTCCGAAAGCGCCTTTTCCGCGAGCGCGACGGAGCGCTTCACGCCCGCGCAGAAGCCCGCGTGGGCGGCAACGGTCACGGTCCTCATCTGCCGGTCTTCTCGTAAATGATCTGGGACACGACGGCGACGGTCTCGGCAAAGTCGCGGTCGCTGGAATCGACGAGCACGGCGTCGGGCGCCTGGCGCAGCGGCGCGGCGGCGCGGGTGGCGTCCTGCTCGTCGCGGTAACGCAGGTCGCGCAGCACGTCCTCGTAGCTCGACTCCATCCCCTTTTCGCGCAGCTCCTCGCAGCGGCGGCGGGCGCGCACCTCGGCGCTCGCGGTGAGGAAGATCTTGACGTCCGCGTCCGGCAGCACAACGGTGCCGATGTCGCGCCCGTCCATGATGACGTCGCGCGTTTCGGCGAGGGAGCGCTGCATGTCGATCAGGAATGCGCGCACCTCCGGGATCGCAGAAACGTCCGAGGCGTAAAGCGAGCTCTTCGGCGTCCGGATCTCGCGGGAGACGTCCTCGCCGTTTAAGAGCATGACCTGCTCATCGAGATAGTTATAGGCGATGTCGATCCTGAGCTCCGGCAGCAGCGCGCGGATGCCTGCGGCGTCATGGCTGTCGAGCCCCGCGCGCTGGACGGCGAGCCCGACGGTGCGGTAGATCGCGCCGGTATCGACGTAGACAAAGCCGCATTTTTTTGCGATGGCGCGCGCCACGGTGCTCTTTCCCGCGGCGGAGGGACCGTCGATGGCGACAGAGATGCAGTTCATATCTCAAAATTCTCCTTTGCTTTTCTCAAATGTTCTGCCCCGCGAGGTGCCCCGTGGACCACGCGATCTGGAGGTTGAAGCCGCCGGTATAGGCGTCGCAGTCGATCACCTCGCCGGCGAAATAGAGCCCCGGCACGAGCCGGGAGCCCATCGTGCGCGGGTCGAGCTCCGAAACTGCCACGCCGCCGGAGGTGACGATCGCCTCCGCGATGGGGCGCGGCGCGCGGACGGACACGGGAAACGCCTTGAAAAGCCGCAGCAGCGCCTGCCGCTGCGTGCGCGTGACGGCGTTGACCTTTGTGTCGCCGGGGATCCCGGAAAGGCGCACCAGCACGGGGATCATCGTCCGCCCGGCGAGGTCGCCGAGGGCGTTTTCAAAGTCGCGGTTTTTGTATTTGTCAAAGTCGCGCAGGATGCGCGCGTCCAGCTTTTTCTCGTCGAGCGCGGGCTTTAAGTCGATCTCCAGCCGGTAGCGCTCGCGGTCGAAATCGCGCATGTGGGCGCTCGCGGAGAGCACGAGCGGACCGCTCACCCCGAAGTGGGTGAAGAGCATCTCGCCAAGCTCGCGGAAAACGGGCTTGTCCGCGCCGTCATACGCCGTCAGCGTCACATTTTTCAGCGCGAAGCCCTGCATTTCAGCGCACCACGGGTCATCCGACTCCAGCGGCACAAGCGAGGGCTGCGGCGGGATGACCGTGTGACCCAGCTCGCGCGCGAAGCGCAGCCCGTCGCCGGTCGAGCCCGTCAGCGGGTAAGAGACGCCGCCCGTCGCGACAAGGACGCTCTCGCAGGCGATCTCACCCGCGTCCGTCTCCACGCCGCAGACTGCGCCGCCGTCTGTCAGGATGCGCTTTGCCTCCGTCTCCTCCCGAAGCTTCACCCCCGCGCGGCGCAGCGCGCGTTCGAGCGCGTTGGCAACGTCGTGTGCGCGGTCGGAGACCGGAAAAACGCGGTCGCCGCGCTCGGTCTTCAGCGGAACGCCGAGGGACTCGAAAAGCGCCATCGTGTCCGCCGGACCAAAGCGCGTCAGCGCGCCGTAGAGAAACTTCGGATTGCGGGGCACATTCTGCATAAAGCGCTTCACGTCGCAGCTGTTGCAGAGGTTGCAGCGCCCCTTACCCGTGATACGCAGCTTGCGCCCGACGAATTTTTCATGCTCGATCAGCACGACCTGTCTGCCGCGCCGGGCGGCTGTGAGGGCGGCGAGCATCCCCGCCGGTCCCCCGCCGATGACAACGGCGTCAGTCCTCTGCGTGCTCATAGACGTCATAATCCGACCAGATGGTCTCAAGGCGCTTGAAGGTGTCGGAGATGTTCTCCTTGCTGCGCACGCCGACGGCGACGATGAGCGCGTTGATGAGGCTCAGCGGCGCGACGAGGGAGTCCAGAAAGCTCACCATATCGCTCTTGGCGTAGATCAGCGTGTCCGCCACGCCGACGAAGGGAGAGCTCTCGCCGTCCGTGATGCCGATGACCTTCGCGCCGGCGCTCTTTGCAAACTTCATCGCACGCGCCGTGCGGCTGGAATAGCGCGGGTAACTGATGCCGATGAACACGTCGCCCTCGCGGATGCGGATGATCTGCTCATACACCTCGCTGACGGCGGTGTCCTGAATGATGTGGACGTTTTCCTGAAGCAGATTCAGGTAAAAGCCGAGGAAGTTTGCAAGGCAGGTCGAGCTGCGCATGCCGACAATATAGATGTTGCGGGCGTTCAGGATCGTGTCCACCGCCTCATTGAAGCTCGCCTGATCCATCTCGTCCATCGTGATCTGGAGCTTTTCCATGTCCGCCATGAACACCGCCTCGACGAGATGCTCCGGATTCATGGTCTCGCGCGCGACCTCGATGCGCTGGACGCTCGTGAGGCGCGAGCGGATCATCTCCTGCAGTGCCTTTCGCATGCCGGGGTAGCCGTCGTAGCCGAGCTCGCTCGCAAAGCGGACGACGGTCGATTCGCTGACGCCGACGATCTGGCCCAGCTTGCCGGCGGTCATAAACGCCGCCTTGTCATAATTATCCGTGATATACTTTGCGATGCGCTTCTGCCCCTTGGAAAAGCCTGCGCCTTCCGCAAGGCGGACGAGAATGTCTTTTTCCATTGCTCTTTAACCTTCATATATCTCAAAAAATAAAAAACGCTCTGCACCCGGCGCTTACGCGCCGGGGCAAAGCACACTATAGTCTCTTTTTTCAAAAAATGCAAGAACGTTTGCAAAAAACTTTCAAATTCGGCACAAGCTCCAGTTCGGAGCGGGAGAATCTGCATTATTTGACGGAATTTACTTCATACTCGGTCAGATAGCGCCACTTCCCCGCAGGGAGATCGCCGAGCGTGAGCGCGCCCTCCGCGACGCGGACGAGACGCCGGACCGTCAGCCCCGCGGCGGCGCACATGCGGCGCACCTGCCGGTTTTTGCCCTCGTGGATCGTGACGACGAGCGCACCGTCCGGCTCCAGCTTGGCGCGTGGAGCGCGGATGGGCTCGCCGTCCAGCTCCCGCATCGCGCGCAGGCGCGGCAGCGCCGCGGCAGCATCGCCGGAGACGGTCACGCGGTAGACCTTGTCGATCTCGTGCGAGGGATGGGTCAGCGCATTCGCGAACGCGCCGTCGTCGGTCATGAGCAGCAGCCCCTCGCTGTCCATATCGAGCCGCCCGACGGGGTAAAGCCGCGCGCCGGCGTCCCGCACGAGCTCCGCCACCGTGGGGCGCCCGCGCTCGTCCGAGAGCGTCGTCACATAGCCGCGGGGCTTATGGAGCATAATGTATGTACGCACCGGGGCAAAGCGGAGCGGCACGCCGTCCACGCAGACCGTGTCCCGCTCCCTGTCCGCGCTCTCGCCAAGCGAGGCGGGCGCGCCGTTCACGGTCACGCGCCCGGAAACAATGAGCGCTTCCGCGGCGCGCCGGGAGGCGATGCCCGCCGCGGAGATGAGTTTTTGCAGCCGTTCCGCCATAGTTCGTCCTCAAAAATCAGGATAGTAAACCGTTCCCTGCCGCGCGCTCAGAAACCAGGCGCGGCGAAAGCGCTCCCACGCCGTCAGCCGCTGGAGGGCGTCCACCGTGACGCTCTCTGCAAAATAAAGCGGGTAGGTCCCTGCGAGCGCGCCGCCAAGCCACAGCTCCGCCGAGCCCGCCTGCGTTCCGCGCAGCACGGGCGCGAAGAAAAACCGCGGCAGGGAGACGCGCACCTCCGCCTCCGCGTCGTGCGGGACGAGCACGCCGTTCACGCCCGCCCGCAGCGCGGCATAAGACCGCGTTCCGGACACGAGCGGAACGCGCTGGGCGCGGCTGCCCGGAAGGGGGATATAGCGCCACGCGGCGAAGAGCGCGTCATAGAGCGCGGCGTGGTCGCGCCAGTCGTCCGGGTCCGAAACGGTCACGCAGATGAGGCGCATCCCATCCCGCTCCGCGCAGGAGACGAGGATCCGCCCCGCCGCCTTCGTGTAGCCCGTCTTGCCGCCGATACAGCCGGTGCAGCTTTGCAGCAGCTTGTTGTGGTTTACATAAGTCCTGCCGTTTTCCTCATAGCGCGCCGCGCCGAAGATGCGGCAGAAGTCCGCGTTCTCCATCGCCGCCGCGGTCAGCAGTGCGAGGTCGCACGCGGTGGAATAGTGCTCCGGGTCGTCGAGCCCGTGGGAGTTGACAAAATGCGTGTTCTCCAAGCCGAGCTGGGCGCATTTTTCGTTCATAAGCGCGGCAAAGCCCGCCATATCGCCGCCTACATGGTCGGCGAGCGCCGCCGCAGCGTCGTTTCCGGAGACGAGCAGCAGCGCATAGAGCAGCTCCTCCGCGCGGTAGCTCTCCCCCGGCACGAGATACGCCGAGGAGCCCTCGACCGCAGCGTGCGCCGCCGTCACGGGGACGAGCTCGTCCATCGCGCAGTGTTCGAGCGCGACGAGCGCCGTCATGATCTTCGTCGTGCTCGCGACGAGCATCCGGCGGTCCGGCTCCTTTTCATAGAGCACCGTCCCGGTCCGCGGCTCATACACGATGGCGGACGCCGCCGAGATCCTGGTCTCCTCCGCGTGCGCCGCGGGCACGCAGCGCAGCAGAAGCATCACCGCGAGCAGCAGCGTAAGAACACGTCTGTGCATAGGAAAGAGCACCGCCTTTCAAGTCAGAAAAATCAGTGCTTAGTATGCGGCGAAGCCCGCCGGATTATTCCTGCGCGGCGCTGCCGGAGCGCTTGGCGAGAAAGTCCTGCACGGAGTCCATCAGCTCCGGCGCCTTTTCGATCACGCGGTCGAGCGTGGACGCCGCCGGCGGGGTGATGTTCACCATGCGGACGCTGCCGTCCTTCACGATGAGGAAGCCGATCGGCTCGATCTTGACGCCCGCGCCGTTGCCGCCGCCGAAGCCGTTTTTGCCGTCCTTGACGGAAAAATCGCTGCCGCCGGAGGCGAAGGCATAGCTCACCTTGCTGACCGGGATGATGGTCACGCCGTCCGGTGTGGTGATCGCGTCGCCGACGACGGTGTTGACGTCCACGATCCTGCGCATTTTCTCCATCGTCACGTCGACGAGATTGCTGATGTTCGATTTCGTTTCCATAGTGTGCTTATCCTTTCTGCCCTTCGGCTTTCAAAGTTTCCGTTTCCTCCGCGGCGGCGGCTTTTTCCGCCGCCTTTTCCGCGCGGCGGCGCGGGAGATACCATTTGATGAGCGCGTAAAGCGCGCAGTTCGCGATATGCAGGATCTGCCCGATGCGGAGCGTCGCCTTCACTCTGCCCTCCGCGGCGAGCCCCTCCGCGCCGATATCCAGCGCGGTGCGCACGTCGCGCCGCCGGATGTTGAACGCGCGGTTCAGCAAAGGCCAGAGCACGCCGAGTCCGGTGTTGAGGTAATTATACTGCATCACGGCGTCGTAAGGGTCCGGCGCGCCGGCGGTGAGGTGCAGCGTCAGCACGTCGAGGCTGAGCCTCCGGCGGAAGCGTCCCAGCGCGGCGAGCGCGATCTTCGCGAGGGCAAAAATGTCGCCGAGGGCGAGCTTCGGCTTCGGCTTTTTTTCGCCGTCCGCGGGCTTTTTCTTCGCCTTTTTCTCCTTTTTCGGCTTCGGCGGCAGGACGGTCAGGCGCAGCGGTCCGATGACGAGCTTCAGCGAAAACGGACCGTCCCCGCCGAAGGCGGCGTCCGCCCCCACAGGGGTGATCAGGATCAGAATGATGACCGCCGCTATGATCCCAAGGGCAAGCATATCTCCGCCAAGCCTCCTTTCCGAAAAATCTGAGCCGCTCTCAGCTCTCCGTGTCGAAGCTGAGCTGGCCGTCCAGCTCGCCGGCGCGGAGCGCGTCGATCTTGTTTTGCAGCGCGATGACGCCCTCATCCGTGCCGAGGTCCGGCAGGGCGGGCAGCTCGTCGATGCTGCGGATGTTCATGGTGCGCAGGAACACGTCGCCCGTGCGGTAGAGCGTCGGGCGGCCGGGAACGTCCAGCTTCCCGGCGGGCTCGATGAGTCCGCGCTCGGTCAGGACGCCGACGGTGTAAGCGCTGTCCACGCCGCGGACCTGATCGATGTAAGCGCGCGTCACGGGCTGGAAATACGCCACGATCGCGAGCACCTCCAGCGCCGCGGGGGTCAGCCGCGGGGGTTTGCGCGTCTCCAGCGCGTGGGTGATGAGCTGGGCATATTCCGGTGCGGAGCAGAGCTGGAGCTTGCGGTCGAGCCGCAGCAGTCGGATGCCGCTCCGCTCCTCGCCGTACCGCGCGGTCAGCATTTCCGCGGCGGCAAAAACCTCGTCCTCCGAAACGCCCAGCACCTTGGCGATGCGCTCGGCGGGCACCGGCTCGCCGGCGGCGAACAATATGGCCTCCAGCGCGGCGGCGATCTCGTGTTTATCCATAGTATCTCATTCCAATCTCTCGTCCATACTTTCGAGGATCTTTTCCGTGTCCCCGCCGGTGAAGCGGACGTCCAGCGCGCCGTCCGCGGCGCGCTCCAAGCGCGCATGTCCGTGGCTGCAAAGCTCCAGAATGGAGACAAAGGTCGCCACGACCTCGCTCCGGCTGCGGCTCAGACGGTAAAACTCCGCGAGCGGCAGCAGCCCGCGCGCGCTGAGCAGCGTTAAGATTTCGCGGCTTTTTTCGCGCACGGGATAGACGATGCGCTTCGGCACGATGCGCCGCCGGCGCGTCTCCTCCTCCGCCGCCTCCGCGTCCGCGCTCGTCCGCGCGCGCAGCAGCGCATTTTTCAGGGCGAGCAGCAGCTCCCAGCTCTCGTGGGAGTAGCGGTATTCCCTGACGCCCTGAAGCGGCTCCGGCTCCTTCGTAAAGTAGCCCGCGCCGTATTCCGAGGCGCGCAGCAGCGCCGGGGCAGCGTCCTTCACGGCGGCGTAAATGTCCCGCGCGCGCAGCTGCTCCAGCGAGGCGATGAGCAGCTCCAGCTCGTCCGGCGGCTCCTCCTCGCTCGTCAGCAGCATCTTGCTTTTGATATAGAGCAGGTGCGCCGCCATCTGGACGAACTCGCTCGCGACCTCAAGGTCCATGGACTTCATCTCGTCCAGATACGCGAGATACTGCTCCGAGATCTCGGAGATCGGGATGTCGCGGATCTCTATTTTGTTTTTGCCGAGGAGCATCAGAATGAGATTCAGCGGACCTTCAAAATCCGCCATCTCCTCCTTCGAGCGGATGACGCCCTCAAGATGATAGGTAGGTTCCATGCAGCAAACGCCTTATCGGTAAAATAGTTTCAGCGCAAGGTCGCCGCCCCACTCGGCGAAGTGGAACAGCAGGTCAAAGACCCACGTCGTCGCCGCGTTCAGCGGCTTTGTGAGCACGCCGGTCCAGACCAGAACGAGCAGCGCGATCATCCCGTAGCGCTCATAGCGCATCAGCCTGGCGTACTGATCGTCGCGCAGGAAGGAGAACAGCACCTTGCTGCCGTCCAGCGGGGCGATGGGGATGACATTGAAGACCGCGAGCGCGACGGAGAGATACGCCGTTGTGGAGACCGTCCGGAGCGCGAAGTCCGTGAGCCCGGTCCCCGCGATGGTCAGGGGGAAATAGATGAGCCCGTAAATAAAGAGCAGCACGAGTGCAAGCAGAAGATTGCTGAGCGGTCCCGCCGCGGCGACGATCGCCATGCCGGTCTTCGGCTTTTTGAATTTCCGCATATCCACCGGCACAGGCTTCGCCCAGCCGAAGCGGAACACGATCATCATCAGCAGTCCGAACCAGTCGATATGCCGCAGCGGATTGAGCGAGAGCCGCCCCGCGCGCTTCGCCGTATCGTCCCCAAGCCGGTAAGCCACGTAGCCATGCGCCGTCTCATGCAGCGTAATGCACAGCAGCGCCGGGATCACCGATATCAGCATATCCGTCAGAACGGACCAGTCCAGCCCGCTCCAGAATTCCTGAATCCCGCTCAAAAGCACATACTCCCCCAAGTTTGATATTTTATTATACCAAACCCGCCCGCAAAAAGCAAGCAGCGCTTAGGGAGAAAGTCCTGAGCGCTGTGAGTATTCACAATTCTTCCCCGCGCAGTGGGGATTTCATCCGGGCTTTTGCCCGGATTTCATCTGCGAAGCAGATTTCACCCGCCCGCGGGTCGGATTTCGCCCAAGATCCGAAGGAGCGAAAACGGAAGGACCGGCATCTGCCGGTCCTTCTCTTTTTTCAGCAATACTTCAAAATCTCGCCGATCAGCTGCTCGCGCCCTGTTCCCTTTTCGGCGGAGAACTGGAGGAGGACGGTTTCCGGCGGGAGGTCGAGGGTCTCTCGGATGAGCGCCATATTGGGCTCGATCTCGCTTTTTTTGAGCTTATCGAGCTTGTTGGCGACGACCAGGACGGGGCAGCCGGTGGCGCGGAACCATGCCGCCATGGTAACATCGTCCGCGGTGGGCTTGTGGCGGGCGTCGACGATCATCACGCCGAGGGTGATGAGCCCTTCTTCGGCGAAAAACTGCTCCATCAGCGCCGCCCAGCGGTCGCGCTCGCTCTTGGAGACCTTGGCGTAGCCATAACCGGGCAGGTCGATGAAATAGGCGGTCCTGTCGATGAGAAAATAGTTGATATGCACCGTCTTGCCCGGCTGGGCGCCGACGCGGGCGAAGTTTTTGCGGTTCAAGAGCTTATTGATGACGGAGGACTTTCCGACGTTGCTCTTGCCGGAAAAGGCGATGGCGGGGCGTCCGTCGCGGATGAGGTCCTTCACGCTCGCGGCGGACTTGATAAATTCGGCATTCTGAAAATTCATAGCCCCTCCCCCGCTCACTGGCGGATGCCGAGCTTCGGGCGCTCGCCGCCCTCCGGCGGGACGCGGAACGCCGGCGCTTCGCTGCTGCCGCGCGCGAGCGCGACGTCGAGGATGTTGTCCACATGCTCGGTCGTCACGAAATTCAGCGCACGGCGCACGGTCTGGTCGATCTCCTCCAGATCGCGCTCGTTTTCCGCCGGGATGATGACGGTGTGGATCCCGGCGCGGAGCGCCGCCATGGTCTTTTCACGCAGACCGCCGATGGGCATAATGCGCCCGCGCAGGCTGATCTCGCCCGTCATCGCGACGTCGCGCCGGACGGGGATGCCCGTCAGCGCGGAGATGACCGCGATGCAGATCGCGATGCCCGCGGAGGGACCGTCCTTCGGCACTGCGCCCTCCGGGAAGTGGATGTGGATATCCTTGTTCTTATAAAACTCCGGGTCGATGCCGAGCAGGGCGCAGCGCGTGCGGATATAGCTCACCGCGGCGCGCGCCGACTCCTTCATCACATCGCCGAGATTGCCGGTCAGCTCCAGCTTGCCGCTGCCGTCCATGACGCTGACCTCGACATCCAGCACCTCGCCGCCGACGCTCGTCCATGCGAGTCCGTGGACCAGCCCGACCTCGTCGCGCGCGCCGAGACGCGGCGTGCGGAACTTCGGCGCACCGAGATAGGGCTCCAGAGCCCCGGCGCGGACGCTGACGGACTTCATTTCCTCGTCCTCCACGAGCGCCTTCGCCGCGCGGCGGCAGACCGCCGCGATCTCGCGTTCGAGCACGCGGACGCCGGATTCGCGCGTATAGTCGGCGATGATCTCGCGCAGCGCCCCGTCGCTGACGCGGAGGGTCCTGCCGTTCAGCCCGTGCTTTTTCCGCTGCTTCGGCAGCAGGTGGTGCTTCGCGATCTGGAGCTTTTCCTCGTCGGTATAGCTGCCGAGCTCGATGACCTCCATGCGGTCGAGCAGCGCGCGGGGGATCGTGTCCGTCGTGTTTGCGGTCGTGATGAAAAACACGTCGCCGAGGTCGATGGGGATCTCAAGAAAATTATCGCGGAACGAGCCGTTCTGCTCGCCGTCGAGGGCTTCGAGCAGCGCGGCGGAGGGGTCTCCCCGGTAATCGCTGCCGAGCTTGTCGATCTCGTCGAGCACCATGACGGGGTTCATGGTCTTTGCCTGTATGAGTCCGGAGATGATGCGGCCGGGCATCGCACCGACGTAGGTGCGGCGGTGACCGCGGATCTCCGCCTCGTCGTGGACGCCGCCGAGGGAGATGCGGGCGAGCTTCCGGTTCGTCGCGCGCGCGATGGAGAGGGCGACGCTCGTCTTGCCGACGCCCGGAGGTCCGACGAGACAGAGCACGCCGCCGCGCACGTCCGGCGCGAGCCGGCGCACGGCGAGGTATTCCAGAATGCGCTCCTTGACCTTTTCGAGCCCGAAATGGTCCTCGTCAAGACATTTCCGCGCACGCGCCACATCGGTCGTCTCGATCGTGCGGAAGTGCCACGGGAGCTCAAGGCAGGTATCGAGATAAGAGCGGATAACGGCGCTCTCGCTGCTGCCGAAGGGCTGCTTGGCGAGGCGATTGACCTCGCGCAGAAGCTTTTCCTCCGTCTCCGGCGGCAGGAAGAGGTCGCGGATGTGGTCGCGGTATTCGTCGAGCTCTTCGGGACCGTCGTCCCCGCCCTCGCCGAGCTCCTGCCGGATGAGCTTCATCTGCTCGCGCAGGTAATAGTCCCGCTGACCCTGCTCCAGCTCGGCGCGGGTCGCCTCGTCGAGCTCCTTTTCGAGCGTCTGCACGTCCACCTCGCGGGCGAGGAGGCGGCAGGCGAGCTCCAGACGGCGCACGGGGTCGAGCTCTTCGAGCACCTGCTGCTTTTCGGTGTAGCGCTGGAGCGCGTGCTGGGCGACGAGGTCCGCCGTGTGGCCGGGGTCCGGCTCGGCGAGCAGCATCGCGATGCGCTCCGGTACGGGCGCGCCGGTGATGTTGATATACTCGTCAAACAGCTCAAGACAGCGGCGGATGAGCGCCTCGCTGCGCGCAGAGGAGGCGCGGCGGTTGGTCCTGTCGTCGAGGCGCTCCACGACGGCGGTGTAAGCCGGGCGGCTCTCGTTGATATGCAGCACCCGCGCGCGGTAATGGCCCTCGACCATCACCTTCGCGAGATTGCCGCCGGGGATGCGCAGCACCTGCCGCACCGTGCAGACCGTGCCGATCTCGTAAAGGTCCGCGGCGTGGGGCTGGGCGTTCGTGATCTCGCGCTGCGTGACGAGGAAAATGTCCTGATTGTCCGCAAGGGCGGCGTTCAGCGCCGCGACGGACATCTGGCGCTCTACCTCAAAGCTGAGTATCGCGCCGGGGAACGCCGTAACGCCGCGCAGCGGCAGCAGCGGCAGCGTGACGGGCGCAGACTTCAATTCTTCCATTGCTTGCTCCTTTCCGGGAGGGTTCGTTTGAAAAAGGGCGGCGGGGGAAAGAGCCGTCCTTCCCTCCGCCGCGCATCGGTCCTGATTTATTGTTTTTCAGCGGATGATCTGGGGGTCGGAGCCGTTGCGGATGCAGTCGGCGGTGATAATGACCTTCTTGATGCTGGGGTCGGAGGGGACCTCATACATCACGCGCGTCATCGCCTTCTCCGTCACGCTGCGCAGGCCGCGCGCACCAATGCCCATCTCGATCGCCTTGTCCGCGATCGCGCCGAGGGCGTCCTCCTCGTAGACGAGCTCCACATTGTCCATCGCGAGCAGCGCCTTATACTGCTTCGTGAGGGCGTTCTTCGGCTCGGTGAGGATGCGGACGAGATCGTCCCGTCCGAGGCTGCTCAGCGGCGTGATGACCGGCAGACGTCCGATGAGCTCCGGGATGATGCCGTAGCGCAGGAGGTCGTGCTGCTGCACATGCTGCAAAATTTCGCCCACGTTGCGCTCACTGCTGCTCTTGATCTCCGCCTCGAAGCCCATGGTTTTTTTGTCGAGACGCTGCTCAATGATCTTCTCGATGCCGTCGAACGCACCGCCGCAGATGAACATGATGTTCGTCGTGTCCACATGGATGAACTCCTGATGCGGATGCTTGCGGCCGCCCTGCGGCGGAACGGCGGCGACCGTTCCTTCGAGGATCTTCAGCAGCGCCTGCTGCACGCCCTCGCCGGAAACGTCGCGCGTGATGGAGGTGTTCTCGCTCTTGCGGGAGATCTTGTCGAGCTCGTCGATGTAGATGATGCCGTGCTCGGCCTTTTCCACGTCGAAATCCGCCGCCTGAAGCAGACGGAGCAGGATGTTTTCAACGTCCTCGCCGACATAACCCGCCTCGGTCAGCGTCGTGGCGTCCGCGATGGCGAAGGGGACGTCCAGCAGCCGCGCCATGGTCTGGGCGAAGAGGGTCTTGCCGCTGCCGGTGGGACCGATGAGCAGGATGTTGCTCTTCTGGAGCTCCACATCGGCGTTCTGGCTGCCGTGGAAAATGCGCTTATAGTGGTTATAGACTGCGACGGACAGGGCGACCTTGGCGCGGTCCTGCCCGATGATGTAATCATCCAGCACCTTGCGGATCTCCGCCGGCTTGGGCAGATGCTCCGGGCGGAACTCGGATGCGTCGCTGCTGCCGGGATAGCCCTCGTCCGGGTCATAGTTTTCGTCGATGATGCCCATGCAAAGGCGCACGCAGTCATCGCAGATGTAGGAGTTGTTGCCCGCGATCAGGCGGTTGACCTGATCCCGCGGCTTGCCGCAGAAGGAGCAGCAGATGTTCTTTTTGCCGTCGTTAGCCATGTTTTTTTATTTCCGTCCTTTTGACGCGCACAAAGGGACGCGGCACAGCCCGTCCCCTTATGCTTCCGAATTTCAGCGCTTGAAGATGACCTTGTCGATCAGACCGTAATCGCGGGCTTCCTCGGCGGACATAAAATTGTCGCGCTCACAGTCCGCCTTGACGGTCTCCAGCGGCTTGCCGCAGTTTTCCGCCAGAATTTTCGTCAGCTGACCCTTGATGCGGAGGATCTGCTGGGCGTGGATCTCGATGTCGGTCGCCTGACCCTGATAGCCGCCGAGCGGCTGGTGGATCATGATCTCCGCGTTGGGCAGCGCGATGCGCTTGCCCTTCGCGCCGCTGCTGAGCAGGAACGCGCCCATGCTCGCGGCGAGACCGATGCAGATGGTCGACACGTCGCACTTGATGTACTGCATCGTGTCGTAGATCGCAAGTCCCGCGCTCACGGAGCCGCCGGGACTGTTGATATAGAACTGGATGTCCTTGTCGGGGTCCTGCGCCTCCAGATAGAGGAGCTGGGCGACGATCAAAGACGCCGTCTGGTCGTTCACTTCCTCGCTCAGCATAACGATGCGGTCGTTGAGCAGGCGGGAAAAAATGTCATAGGAACGCTCCCCGCGGGAGGTCTGTTCCACAACGTAAGGGACTAAACTCATAATATGGTACTCTCCTTTCGTACTCACAGCTTATCCAAGAGAGCATACCCGCGGCGGCGGAAAATTATTCCTCCGTCTTCTCTTCGGGCTTTTCCTCTGCCTTCTTGGCAGTTTTCTTGGCGGCGGGCTTCTTCGCGGGCTTCTCCTCCGCCTCGGTCTCGCCCTCTGCCTTCTTTGCGGTCTTCTTCGCAGCCGGCTTCTTCGCGGGCTTTTCCTCCGCGGCGGCGTCGGCGGGCTTGTCCTCCGGCTCGTCGAGGGCGACGCCGGTGGTGCAGATGATCTCGGACGCCTTGCGCATCTTGATGTCATGGGCGATGAGGTCCTCCGGGACGTTCTCCTTGATCTTCCCGATCTCCATGTCGTAATTCTTCGCAGCGGTCTCGTATTCCTTCTCGATCTCCTCCGGAGTGACCTCGAAGTTCTCGGCGTCCACGATCTGCTCAAGGAGCATCTCGGTGCGGATGTCGTTCTCTGCGGAGGGACGGATGTAGGTGCGGAACGCCTGCTCGCTGACGCCCATCATCTGGAAATACTGTTCGAGCGTGTAGCCCTGACGCGCGCAGTTGCGGGCGTAATCCTCGACGATGGAGTTGACGCGCTGATCGACCATGACAGCCGGGATCTCGACGGTCAGGTTGGCGAGCGCCTTCTTCATCAGGTTGCCGCGGAACTCGTTCTCGGCGGCTTCCTTGCGCTTGGACTCAAGGTCCTTCTTGATGCTGGCTTTATAATCCTTCAGGGTGTCGAACTCGGAGACATCCTTCGCGAACTCGTCGTCGAGCGCGGGGAGCTGGGTCTCCTTGACCTCGTGGACCTTGACCTTGAACACGACGGCAGCGCCGGCGAGTTCCTTGGTATAGTCCTCCGGGAAGGTGATGTCGATATCCTTCTCCTCGCCCGCCTTCATGCCGACGAGCTGCTCCTCGAAGCCGGGGACAAAGCTGCCGGAGCCGAGCGTCAGCTCATAGCCCTCCGCCTTGCCGCCGTCGAAGCGCTTGCCGTCGCGATAGCCGTCGAAGTCGATCTTGACGGTGTCGCCCATCTTCGCCTCGCGCTCGACGTCCACGATGCGGCCGTTGCGCTTCTGGATGCTCTCAAGCTCCTTCTTCACATCGTCCGCCGTGACCTTCACGGAAGGCTTGTAGGCGCTGAGCCCCTTGTACTCGCCGAGCTTGACCTCAGGATAAAGCGTGGACTCAAAGTCGATCGTGAGGCTCTTATCATCCGCAACGTTGTAATTGGTGATGGCGGGGTCGCCGACAACACGGTCCTTGACCTCGTCCAGACCCGCCTGATAGCACTCGAATGCGATGGACTCCACCGCGTCTTCATAGAAGACGCCGGTGCCGTACATGCCCTCGATGACCATGCGCGGGGCCTTGCCCTTGCGGAAGCCGGGGACGGCGATGTTCTTCTTTGCCTTCAGATAAGCCTGATTGACCGCCTGCTCAAAGCGGGCGGGGTCAACGGCGACCTGAAAGCTGACCTTGCCGTCTTCTCTCTTGATGTTCTTGATGTCCATGGGGTTTCTTCCTCCTATTTTTCGATCAGAGGTTCTGATCTTCTATATACGCTCATGACGCTATTTCTGCATTTTAGCAAAGCATCCTTTGGATTATAGCAAATAGCCGCTCCAAAATGCAAGGGTTTTCCAAAATTATTTACACTATTTTTATAAAATCTTCTGCGGGATGAACAAAACGTGGTCCGCGGAGACCAGCTTGAAGCGGATCCCGCGGTATTCTCCCTCGAACGCGAGGCTCCTGCCGCCGGAGTGGAGATGACCGTACCAGCAGCGGCGGACGCCGTAAGCGCAGAGCAGGTCGAGGATCTCGGTGCATTCATAGTTGACCATTTTCGGGGGATAATGCAGAAAAACGAGCTTTTCGCGCTCCCCCGCCGCCTTCAGGCTCGTCTCCAGCCGCATCAGCTCGCGCGAGAGCATCTTGCGGTCATGCGCCTCGCCGCGGCTCTCCTCATAAAACCAGCCGCGCGTGCCGCAGAGGGCGCAGTCTTCGTAAAGGCAGCAGTTGTTATTCAGGATCTCGATGCTGTCGATCCCGTTCGCGGCGAAAAATTTATACGCCTGCGTCGCGGTGGACCACCAGTAGTCGTGGTTTCCTTTTAAAATGATCTTGCGTCCGGGCAAAGCATGCAGAAACAGAAAATCCTCCCGCGCCTCGTCCAGACTCATGCCCCAGCTGATGTCGCCGCAGATGACGGTCGTGTCCTCCGGGCGGACGGTGGAAAAGCCCTCGCGGAGCTTATCGACATAGTTTTCCCAGCGACCGCCGAACACGTCCATCGGCTTGCTGCCGCCGAGCGACAGGTGCGTGTCGCCGATCACGTAAAGAGACATCGGAATAAACCTCGGACTTTCTGTAAAAAATAACGGTACCGGCGCCAGCGCGCCGGAAAACGAACTGTTCGGAGGAAAAACTGCTATGACTCACGAGAACAAGGATTCCTGCTGCGTGCAGGGCGTCGGCTGCAACGTTGCAAACTGCAAGTATCATGATGCCGCGTGCAGCTGCTGCACCGCCGACCACATCAAGGTCGAAAACAAGACCGCGACCGAAAAGGACGAGACCTTCTGCAGCACCTTCACCCCGAAGGCGACCTGGTAAAATACGTCAAACGGAACCCGCTTCGCTGGGCTTCCGTTTGAAGGGGACTCGCTCCGCTCAGCGCACGCGCTGACGCGCGCACGTTCCCTCCGCGCAGAGTATTTTTCGGCACGCGCGTGTCGCGCCGAAAAATGAT
>CAVCTM010000038.1:0-17589 GCA_963605115.1 Pseudobutyrivibrio sp.
AGATAGAAATTCGCATAGCCACACAGAGGCTGACACGAATCTGAATATGTTTTTGCAAGAAAAGGGGTAAGTGCCATTGAAGTGACCGGCGAGGTGATCACGAAGGCCTGAAAAGGGGCATTCGAGTAGCTTCCGGTCCCTATCCATATTTCTATTAGACAAAAATGCGCGTACCCGCAAAAATTTTTAAGACCTGCGCCGAGTTTGCCACGCCCTTTCCATTGCCGTTTTTCATTCACGCTATAAATAATACTGTTCGTTTACCGGCGGATCCATTTCAGAAGCTGGATCGTCAGCATAGAGCCAAACGCCAGCCCCACAATGGCACCGACCATACCAATAGACAAAGGCATGACCGAAAACAGCGGCTCCAGTGCGGGAACCATCAACACCAGACCAAGCAGCAGACTGCCTGCGGCAAAAGCCCCTAAAAGTGCCCGGTTGTTCCAGAACTTCCGGGTCAGCAGCACCGGATGCTGTGACTTGCAGCTGAAGCCGTGGAACAGGCGGCTCAAACACAGGGTAGAGAACGCCATCGTCTGACCGGCAGCGGCTCCGCCATAGCTCAGCCCCAAATAGAACGCCGCAATGGTCGCGGCAGCGATTACAAGCCCCTCAATGCCGACGCTGCAGAGGAAGGACTTTGTCAGGATGCCCTCGTTCCGGGGTCGGGGCTTTTCCCTCATGACCTCATCAGTATGGGGCTCCAGCCCCAGCGCAATAGCGGGCAAGGAGTCCGTCAGCAGATTGATGAACAGCAGATGGACCGCCGCAAAGGGCACCGGCAGCCCCAGCAGGGAGGCGTACAGTACCGTCAGAATTCCGGCGGTATTACCGGAGAGCAGGAATTGAATGGCCCGCTTGATGTTGGCATACACGTTCCGGCCGTTTTTTACCGCTTTCACAATGGTGGCGAAGTTGTCATCCGCCAGCACCATACCGGCGGCGTCCTTGGCAACCTCCGTTCCCGTAATGCCCATAGCCACGCCGATATCCGCCTGCTTCAGAGCGGGGGCGTCATTGACCCCGTCACCGGTCATGGCTACCAGATTGCCCCGCTGCTGCCATGCCCGGACAATGCGGATCTTATGCTCCGGGGATACCCGGGCATAGACGCTGACCTGCGGCACAAAGTCCCGCAGCTCTGCGTCACTCATTTTGTCGATGACCGCGCCCTCCACGGCTTCTGTACCGTCCTGCAGGATACCGATCTCACGTGCAATGGCCGCCGCCGTGATCTTATGGTCACCGGTGATCATAATAGGACGAATACCGGCGCGGATGCACTCCGCCACTGCCGCCTTAGATTCCTCCCGGGGCGGGTCCATCATGGCAATCAGCCCTAAAAAGTTCAGACCGTTTTCATCCGCCAGACTGACTGCCGTGCTGTCCACGCGGCGGCAGGCGAAGGCCAGCACCCGCAGGCCTTCGTTGGAAAATTGCTCGTTGACCTGCTCAATTTTCCTCCGGTCCTCCGGCATTACGATACTGCGTTCCAGCAGTACATCCACGGCACCCTTGGTGACCATCAGGGAGCCGCCTGCCAGCTTGTGGACGGTGGACATCATCTTCCGGTCAGAATCGAAGGGAATCTCCGTCAGCCGGGGCCAGCGGTTCCGGACAATGTCCTCGTCAAAGCCGTTGCTTTCTCCCAGCCGCACCAATGCGGTTTCCGTGGGATCGCCGATCTCATTGTCACCGCTGATGGTGGCGTCGCTGCACAGCAGGGCCGTCCGCAGCAGCGGCTCCTGTATCGGGTCATGGAAATCGGCGTTCTTCGCGTCGATCACCCTTCCACCGGTATACAGCTTCTTGACCGTCATGCGGTTCTGGGTCAGCGTACCGGTCTTATCCGAGCAGATCACGGACACACTGCCAAGCCCCTCTACTGCCTGCAAATGGCGGATGATGGCGTTTTCTTTCGCCATTTTCCGGGTGCCGAAGGACAGTACAATGGTGACGATGGAGCTGAGCGCCTCGGGGATGGCCGCTACCGCCAATGCGACGGCAAAGAGGAAGGCGTTCATTACGTTTTCGTGCCGCCACAGCACGCTGACGGCAAACAGCACCGCGCAGATCACCAGAATAATGATGGAGAGCTTCCTGCCGAACTGATCCAGACTGACCTGCAGCGGGGTTTTCCGCTCCTCCGTGTTTTTCAACAGCAGAGCAATTTTTCCCATTTCGGTATCCATGCCGGTGACCGTTACCAGGAAGCGCCCACGGCCATAGGTGACGAAGCTGCCGGAAAACACCATATTCTTCCGGTCTCCCAGCGCGGTTTCTCCGGTGATTTCATCCGTATCCTTTTCTACTGGCAGGCTTTCGCCGGTGAGAGCGCTTTCCGCGCACTTCAGGCTGGCACACTCCAGAAGGCGTCCATCCGCACAGACGGAATCCCCCGCCTCCAATATCACCACATCGCCGGGAACCACTTCTCGCCCTGGGATCTGTACGATTTGCCCGTCCCGCAGCACCTTGGCGGTGGGGGCGGACATCTGCTTGAGACTGTCCAGCGAGGCGGCCGCCTTAACGGTCTGAACGGTACCCAGGATCGCATTCATAGTAATAACTGCCAGGATGACGATCGCGCTTTCCACATCGCCCATACAGGCGGAAATGACAGCCGCCAGAATTAGAATCAGTACCAGAAAATCCACGAACTGCCCCAGAAAGATCTGCAAAACGCCCTTCTGCTGTCCGGCATGCAGCTCATTGGTGCCGTATTTCACCAAACGGCTTTCCGCATCCGCCCGGGTCAGGCCAGAGTCCCGGCATTCCAACTCCCGGAACAGTTCCACCCGGGATTTTTCCCAAACCTGCTTTTCCTGCTTCATGTTCTGTAACTCCTTTCGGCAGACGCAAAAAAGCGAGACCTTTTGCGTCAATGCCTTTCCATTGATGCAAAAGTCTCGCCATTTCAATCCGCAGCGGAGCCAAACGGCTCGTACTGACGCCGACGGATACACAAAGCTGTGCCAGCTACTCCCTTTTGAGTACAGTATACACCGTTCTTGCTGTGTTGTCAAGTAAGGCACTCGCTAAGAATTGGTGAACATACCCATTTTCCGCTTACTCTGCGCTAAGAAGCGGGGGCTTCCTGATTTAACCTCTACTGCACATTTTCTCCGAAGAGTTTCCGCATTTTAGCATCGTCACAGAAGGGAATGCGAATGGACAGAAAGCAGTATCCCTGTCTCTCCACACGGAGGATACGGCCCACCGTGCGCTGGTTTCCACGCTGCAAACGGAGACGGCGGCGGCACGGGAACAGGCGCAGCGGCTTCTGGGTGAACAGCGCGATCTGCAGATGCAGTTCACGGAAGCCCGGACTCAGTTGGAGAAAGCCAGAGACGATGTAAAGGAGTTGTCAAAGGGGCAGATCGATCCGGAAGTCTATCGCGCCTTCCTGATCGGCTACGACAGCCTGGACCCTGCAGAACGGGCTGTGTTCGCATCGATGCTGGAGGGGCACAGCGCCCAACAGACAGCGGATCTGCGGGGCACCAAACGAAGCACGATCTATACCCATCACAAGAAGATCTATGAGAAGCTGGGCGACCGGGATCTTGACCTGTTCCGGCGCTGTGTCGCACTGATGCAGCTGGAACAGGAAGAAGAGAAAAAAGCAGGGCCGTGAAAGCGGAGACCCCCCTGCTCCGCATCCGATGTCGGATGCGGAGCAGGGGGGCTTCCATTCAAAAAATGCGGGGCATAGCCTCCGGGGGAATACCCGTGCCATGGTCTTTGACCCTATGGGGGCTTGATTTTGTGCGCCCTTTTTCGGAATGGTACTTAAATTACAATGTTTCAACCTTAACCCTTTCGGACTGATTGTCACCGTTATTCTTTCCGTTCATGTCATTCGCTCCGTCAAGTTTATTTCGATATGTTCCCTGCGTTGAAGTTTGAACAATAAACATGCACATGAACGATCGTTGTTACAGAAAAACCGACCCCTTTTTGAGAAAGGAGACTTTCAATGTCTGCTTTTGACGTTTTGGTTGCTATGCTGATATGGAGATCTCTGTTATGAAGCTCACTTCTCTCGCCTATAAGCAAATTGCAAAGAGTTCTTTCAGTGTGCTGCCGCTGCTTCCTATTGTGGCTTATGTGGACCTGTGATCGAAGCCACCGCCGCCTGCAACTCCTCGCTGAACTCGCAGAGATCCCCTAATTGGATCACGCCCTCGTTGACCAGACGGCAGATGAGAGGAAGAGGATCCGAGCCTCGCATAAATATCTGGACTCCAGCGCAGCGCTTGTCCTCGCACAGGCGCCTGTATAATTTCCAAAACTTATCTGCTTCAGATCCTTCTTGGCTCAACAACTCAATGTATCCTTCGTTCAATTTTCCAATATAAGCCTCCTGCCATCCAGCAATCTTGTTTCGGAGCAGAAGCCAATCCCGCTTGGAAAACCTATTTAATTGCATTTTTCCCTCCAAAAATATCCCCAAAATGATATATCAAAGGCTACGGCGATCGTACCTCGCACGAGCAGGAAGCTTCCTCTGCAATGCTGTGATAAATCGCTTCCAGCCTTGTCACAAACTGCGTCTGAGCGAAATTGCTGCGGGCATGGAACCCGCTTTTGGCGACAGAAAAAAGAAAAGCACATAAGCCGTTTCTACCCGACTTATGTGCCAACAAATGCAAATCGCCTTCGGCCGCTCCACAAAAGCCATACCGGCACCGCATTCTCACACAACCGCATCGGGGTGAGGAGCGAGCAACATGTCCAACTGTTCCTTTCTTCGCTGGTGTTTTATTCCGATTTACCAAACGTGCCGTAAAGCCTCACTTTAGACGTGGGGAGTGTCAAACTGGACGCTTCTACAATTCCTTTGCTTCTTCTTTTTTCTGGCTCTTCTGATATTCATCCAGATATCGATCCAGATAGACCTTGTTGACGATGGCAGAGATCGTGTTGTGCAGGAGATCCTTTGCATCGGACTCTGTCTCGCCAATCCCATCCACTGCAGGGGCAATGCCAAACGCCGCACCAAGCATATTCTCAAACTCATCACAGAAATAGTCATAGGCGGTCTGAAGAGGGTAGCATTCCTCCTGCATACCGAACATCAGCCGCAGCCCTTCCAGTGGAACGACAGGCTTGACTACCGTGATAAACAGGAGCCGCGCCAGATGCTCTGCTGTGTATTGTTTTTTTCTGGGAGCAGGGATCAGCTTTTGCTTGACATAGTTGCTCACCATGGAGCTTGTCAGTTCCGGTTCTCCCAACGGCGTAAGATGGGCATTGATATAGCGCACAACCTGCTCCAGATACAATCCGACATCCGGGATCTGGACATAGCGCGGCAGACAGAAGGCTGCAATGTCTGCGGTTATTTTGTTTTGCACTTCTTTTTCCATACTGCCATTATAGCCGCTTCCGGCGCATAATTCAACAGGTTTTCAAAATATTTTTATCGGCTTATCAAAAACTGTTGACAGCATGTATAAAAACTGGCAAGCTACAGATATTCCTATCTGACCTGACGATACGCTTTCCATGGGAGGATACTTTATGGATCATATCCGTATTGTTGCAGATTCGAGCTGCGACCTGCTTACATTAGACGGAGTGAGTTTTGTGAGCGTTCCGCTTACGATCCGGACCGGCACAGAGGAGCTCCGCGATGATGCCGACCTCGACGTTGATGCGATGGTCGGCACACTCTGCCATACCAAGGGTCGCACCTTCAGCGCATGCCCGAATATCGCCGATTGGGAATCTGCGTTTGGCGGGAATGGAGATATACTCGCCTTTACCATCGCGAGCAGTCTTTCGGGCAGCTTCAGCGCAGACCTCGCGGCAAAGAGAAGCTGTGAGGAACGCGACCGCTCCCGCCGTATCTGCATCTTCGATACGCTCTCCGCCGACCCGGAAATTGCCCTTCTCATTGAAAAGGCAGCATCACTGCTGCGTGCCGGCATTGACTTTGAGCGTGTCTGCGAGACCCTACGGGCATATCAGTGCCGGACGCATCTGCTCTTTGCGTTGGCATCCATGCACGACCTCGCCCAAAACGGACGGGTCAGCAAGTTTGCGGCAACGATGGGGGGGTAGGCATCCGCACCATCGGACAGGCCGGAACGGATGGCACGCTGGAAATGCTCGGCAAGTGCCGGGGCGTGCAGAAAACACGTGAGTTCATGCTCCATGAGATGGAGCGGCTTGGATACAGCGGTGGAAGCGTCCGCATCGGGCATTGCCAGAATGCGGCGCTTGCAATGCAGCTTTCCTCCGATATCCTGCAGCGTTTCCCCACGGCAGATGTGATACGCTATCCTCAGATAGGATAAGAATGGGCTTTGAGGTGGAAAAAGCGTTCCCATACGCCACACGCCTTTTGGTAGTGGGCAAAAGAGATGCCGGGAGTGACGCTCCGTTCAGAGTCCAATCTTCAAGGGAACAGGGGAAAACCGGTTCCCTTCTTGTATAAGCAAAACAAGAGGGTAAGCCATAGGCTTGCCCTCTCTTGCTTTAGATACTCAGTTGTGGGTGAGGCTCCAGGTCTCGCCGTCTCCGGACTTGGTGTAATCGTGACCGTTGGCAGCTTCCATGACATACCAGTAGGCCCAATGACTCTCAGGCACATCGCTGAAGGTGCGTAGGTCATCCAAGTGGCTGCGGACATAGCTCTGGTCTGCGGTGCGGTTCAGCAGACGGCAAGCTATCACTGTAGCCTCGGCGCGTGTGATGCAGTCCTCCGGCTTGAAGGTCCCGTCCGAATACCCGGTTACCCATCCGCAGGTGGCCGCAAAATTGATGTACTTTGCCGCCCAGTAGCCGTCCGGAACATCGCTGAAGCTCTTTGTACCCTCGGTCAGCTTTTCGAAGCGGCTGGCGATGGCAGCAAACTCCGCACGGGTCACAGGGGCATCGGGGCGGAAGGTACCGTCCGTGTATCCGGTGATGATGCCGAATTGCTGCATATAGCCGATGTAGTCAGACGCCCAATGGCTGGAGGGAACATCGGTGAAGGTGTTGGCATAAGTTTTGTTCGAGTCGATCTGCTCGGTGAGCAGGCGGGCGAACATAGTGGTCACTTCGGCTCGGGTCATGTTCCGCTCCGGACCAAAACTTCCGTCCAAATAGCCCGACAGGAAGGCATAGTGGTCGGTGTCGTTCAACTCCGCAGACTTTTTGTTGACGAAGGTCACAGGGGAATATGTTTTGCCGTTCATGGTGACCCGGGATCCGCTGACAGTGAGCTCATAAGAATCACCGGAGGTCACATAGCCGTCCGGGGCACTCTTTTCCAGCAGGGTATAGCTCCCGCTGCTTACATTCGTGAAGCGCACGACACCGCTGGAACCGGAAGTAGCCTGATATGCTTCCCGGCCCCTGCTGTTCTTCAGCACGAAGGTCGCGCCGGAAAGGGCCTGTCCATCCGTGCCGGTCTTGTACACAGTGATGTCTGCGCCGTAGGAATCGCTGTGGCCGCTGGAGTTCCTGGTATAGGTATTGGTACAATAAACGATCGTTTCAGAACCCGCCGTCACAGTGACAGTTCCCGGCGTCTGCTCGCGATTTACCGTAAAGACGGTGCTGCACCGATAGCCGGAAATGTCGGCATCGTTTTCCGTCAGGGTATAGCTGCCGGGCGCAAGATTTTTAAAGCAAGCCACCAACTCACCGGTCGCGTTGTCGACGTCCGTATACGCCTCGCAGGGCTCATTCTGCCCGCCGCCGGTCAGCGTAAAGCGATAGATTTCCGGCACTTCCACGCCGTCCGGAGCCTCGACGATCTTTATGATCTTCAGCGTACCGGTGCCGATCTCATCCGTCAGCCAGACATTGCCGGGAACCATGACATTCCCCGATCCAGCCATCGATACGACGGCATAGCCCGTGGTGCTCAGCTGATCCCCGTCTTCGAAGTCGTCAGCAGCCAACACGCCGGTCAGCCCCAGCGTCAGGGTCAGAGGTTCGTCAATATCGCCCGCCAAGCCATCTGCAAGCTCGCAGGTAAAGCTGACCTCATTCGTGGAAACGGTCTGTACAGTGGTCACGTTAAAAACTCCAGCACCGTCAAAGGTATAGCCCACCTTGCCGGATGCGTTCGTTTGTACCGCCAGGCGGTCGTCGAGCGTCACAAAGAAGGCCAGTGTGCTTGTGGGGTCCGCTTTCATCGTGCTGAATACGCTCTGCGGCATGGTATAGGTCACGGTGTAGGGGACCTCATAACTCTCCGTGTTCTCATCGCATTCCAGCGTATCAGCGCCGCTGATGGTCAGTGTGCCAAGATCCGCCTTGGGCTGAACAAGGGCAATGGCGCAGCCGTTGTCCTTCAGCGCATCCGCAGGAACGGTGAAGGACAACGGCATCATTCTCGACTGCAGCGCCATAGAATGTACAATCTGCGCCGGCTGCGGGAAGGCCGTCCTCGCCGGTTCTTTGAACAAGAACATAGACCGGGAGATCGTTAGTCAACGTCAGCCCGCCGACGGTCAGTGTGGCCGCACCGTTACGCTGCGCCCAGAAGGTGACCAGCGGTTCGTTCCAGTCATAGTCGTCAGTTGAGGCAGTCTTTAAGGCATCTGCGCTGTCCGGGCTGGCGTTGCCCAGCTTGATGTCAAGGCTGTCATCGGCGGGCGTGACGGTCTTGGTCCCGGTCTGGAAGTAGACTGCCTTGTCGCCGATGGTCACTTCGTCGGAGATGGAGAGGTAACGGTCGGCCTTGCCGTAGCTCGTGCCGGTGACAGCCAGATCGTTGGAGTCGCCGCGGGAAACCGTGACCGTGTTATTAGTACTGTCGACCGTGATAGCGGCGTTCATCAGATTGTTTTCGATGGTGCCGCTGTTCAGCTCGACCTTCGGCACCATACCGCCGTTATCACTGGCATCGAAGCAAACGCCGCCGCCAATCCCCGTGGCTGTGTTATGCTCAATCACACCGCCGTCCATAATGAACTGACCGCCTCTGCGGACGAACACGCCGCCGCCAACCTTATCTTTGTCATCCGTGGTATTGGTTCCGGAAATGTTGCCGGAAATCGTTCCGCCTTTCATTGTGAAGGTCCCCATGGACACCATCACGCCGCCGCCCGTCTGCTCACATGTGTTGTTGCAGATCTCAGCGCCCGGATACATGGTCGCATTCTGGTTGCTGCCGTTGTTGGAAAGGACAACACCGCCGCCGCGATTTGTGCAGATGTTGCCGTTGATCTTTCCGTAAATGTCTAATTGCTCATCCGCACCGTTGATGTAAATGGTGCCGTAGTTCGCGCGATTGTTGAGGATCGCTCCGTTTACATCGATCGTCACCTTTGTGCCGCCATCGGTTTGCAGGATGTGGTTGTTTTTGGCATACAGCAGCTCAAAAGCGGCGTTGACGTTCTTATAATTCACCGATTCAAACGCCTCGATAATATCGCTGTACTCCGTCGTCACGCCGTTGATGGTGACGCTGACAACGTTCGCCGCGCTCCCGCCGCTCTCGCTGTCCCCGTCCCCGGCAAAAGCCGCGGCGGGCAGCAGCGACAGGCAGAGCGCCAATGCCAGCAGCGGGCTCCGCACTTTCTTTTTCATGTTCGTGTACCTCCCGATTCCGTATGAAATTCTTACACCATATTGATTTTATTATCGCATAGCTGTGCGGAAATGTAAATCATACTTAAGAACGATTTCCATTTCCGGATCAAAAAAAGCGCCCGGAATCCCAAGGAATTCCGGGTGCTTTCTTATTCCCTTTTCGGGATATGCACCGTCAGCGTGAGCTCGCTGTCGCTTTCGCTCCGCTCCAGCGCGGCGTCGATGCCGCCGGAGCGCATCATGCCGAGGCTGCGGTCGAGGGTGTTCAGGAAAAGCCGCACATCCTTCATCAGAAACACGCTCCGCCGGCGGGGTCTCGGTTCCTCCTCCGGCTCCGGCGCAGAGACCGGGGGCTCCTCCGGCAGCACCGGCGCGGGCGCGGCGCAGAGCCGCTCGATATACTCCTCCGCCGCGGCGACGTTCATCCGCTGGTCCACGATGAAATCGAGCGCCCGGCGCTGGCTCTCCGCGTCCGGCAGACGAAGCAGGGCGCGGGCGTGGCGCTCGCTGAGCCCCTCGGCGCGCAGCCGGTGGAGCACGTCCTCCGGCAGACGCAGCAGCCGCAGCTTGTTCGCCACGGCGCTCTGGCTCTTGCCGAGGCTGCGCGCCGCCTGCTCCTGGCTGAGCCCGAACAGGCGGATGAGCTGGTGGATGCCCTCCGCCTCCTCAACGAAGTTGAGGTCCCGGCGCTGGATGTTTTCAACGAGCGCGATAAGCCCGCTCTTCTCCATGTCGACGTCCATCACGAGGCATGGCACCTCGTGCAGCCCTGCCATCTTCGCCGCGCGGAGGCGGCGCTCGCCCGCGATGAGCTCGAAGCGTTCGCCCTTGGCGCGGACGCTGAGCGGCTGGAGCACGCCGTGCTCCGCGATGGAGCGCGAGAGCTCCTCCAGTCCCTCCGGGGAAAAATACTGCCGCGGCTGCATCGGGCTCGGCACGATATCCTCCACCGGCACATAGGTCACGCCGCGCAGAAAGCGGCGGTAAGCGGCTGCTGCCATAATGTTGTCCTCCTTTGTAAAAAAACGCTCTTTTCTCCAGCATACTCCCCCGCCCCGGCGAAAAAGCGCAAAAAAAACGGCGGACTGAAAATAATCAGTCCGCCAAAGGGTGTGGGATAAAGATATGAGTATATCCAACGAATTGGATAAGCTGTGATTATATGGTAGTACTTTTCCCCGGATTTGTAAAGAGCGAACGCTGTCGATCACGCACTTGTTTTGTCGTCGGACGCGGGCTCCGCGGTCTCCGGCGCTTTCGCAACGGTCACGCTGCCCTCCGCGGCATCCACCAGAACGGTGTCGCCCGCGTGGATCTCGCCGGTGAGCAGCAGCTCCGCCACGGCGTCCTCCACCTTGGTCTGGATCGTGCGGCGCAGCGGACGCGCACCGTAAGCCGGGTCGAAGCCAGCCTCGCCGAGGGCGTTCACCGCGGCGTCGGTCCATGTGAGACCGACCTCCATATTCTCCATCCGCTTTGCAACGGCGGAGAGCATGTTGCCGGCGATGGCGTTGATGTTCTCCTGCGTCAGGCGGTGGAACACGATGATGTCGTCCACACGGTTCAGGAATTCTGGCTTGAACGTGCGCTTGAGGTCGCCCATCACGAGGTCGTGGATGCGCTCGTCCTCGGTCTTCCCGGCGTTTTCACCCGCGCCGTGGTCAAAGCCAAGCTGGGTGCCGCGATCGGTGATGTTCTTCGCGCCGACGTTGCTCGTCATGACGATGATGGTGTTCTTGAAGTCCACATGTCTGCCCTGCGAGTCGGTCAGACGACCGTCGTCCATGATCTGGAGCAGAATGTTGAACACGTCCTCGTGCGCCTTCTCGATCTCGTCGAAGAGGATGACGGAATAGGGCTTTCTGCGGACCTTTTCGGTGAGCTGGCCGCCCTCGTCATAGCCGACGTATCCCGGAGGCGAGCCGATGAGCTTGCTCGTGGTGTGCTTCTCCATAAACTCGGACATATCGAGCCGGATCATGGCGTTCTCGTCGCCGAACACGGCTTCGGCAAGCGCCTTGCAGAGCTCCGTCTTGCCGACGCCCGTGGGGCCGAGGAACAGGAACGAGCCGATCGGACGCTTCGGGTCCTTCAGACCCACACGGCCGCGGCGGATCGCCTTCGCGACCGCGGTGACAGCCTCGTCCTGCCCGATGACGCGCTTATGCAGGATGTCCTCCATGTGCATCAGGCGCTGGCTCTCGTCCTCGGAGATGCTCGTCACGGGGATGCCGGTCCAGCCGGACACAACGGTCGCGATGTCTTCGGGCGTAACGGTCGTGCGGTGACCGTTCTGGCTGACGTTCCATTTGCGGCGCAGCTCTTCGAGCTCCTTGCGCTGCTCGGTCTCCTGATCGCGGATACGCGCGGCGCGCTCGAAGTCCTGTGCCTTGACCGCCTCGTCCTTCTCGCCGGTGAGCGCGGTGATGCGCGCCTCGACCGCCTTCATATCCTCCGGCGGCGTCAGCGTTTCCATGCGGACGGCGGAGCACGCCTCGTCCACGAGGTCGATCGCCTTATCGGGCAGGTAACGGTCGTTGATGTAGCGCGCGGAGAGCTTCACCGCCGCTTCAAGCGCCTCGTCGGAGATGGTCAGCTTGTGGTGCGCTTCATATTTATCGCGCAGACCGCGGAGGATCTCAAGGCTCTCCTCCTGCGTCGGCTCGTCCACGGTGACGGGCTGGAAGCGGCGTTCGAGCGCGGCGTCCTTTTCGATGTGCTTGCGGTATTCGTCGAGCGTCGTGGCGCCGATGATCTGCACCTCGCCGCGGGACAGGGCGGGCTTTAAGATGTTCGCCGCGTCGATCGCGCCCTCGGCGGCGCCGGCGCCCATGATGGTGTGCAGCTCGTCGATGAAGAGGATGACGTCGCCGCACCTCTGGACCTCCTTCAGCACGTTCTTGATGCGGTCCTCAAAGTCGCCGCGGTACTTCGTGCCGGCGAGCATGCCGGTGAGGTCCAGCGAAACGATGCGCTTGTCGCGCAGGTCCTCCGGAACGTCGCCGAGCGCGACCTTCTGGGCAAGTCCCTCGGCAATGGCGGTCTTGCCGACGCCCGGCTCGCCGATGAGCACGGGGTTATTCTTGCTGCGGCGGGACAGGATCTGGATGACGCGGCGGATCTCGTCGTCGCGGCCGATGACGGGGTCGAGCTGCCCCTTGCGCGCCATCTCGGTCAGGTCGCGGCTGTACTGGTCGAGGGTCTTGGTGTCGCCCTTGCTGCGCGGCGCGCGACCGGCGGCGGAGCCCACGGTCGGACGGGCAGCGCCGCGGGAGGCGGCGACGCCTGCGCCGAACATGTTCAGCACGGCGGTATAGAGCTTGTTGAGATCCAGCCCCGTTCCGGCGATGATGCGCGCGGCGGTGCAGTCCGGCTCGCGCAGGATGCCGAGGAGCAGATGCTCCGTGCCGACGAAGTTGTGACCCAGACGCCCCGCGTCGCCGACGGCGAGCTCGATGGCGCGCTTGGCGCGCGGGGAAAGCCCCTGAATGGGCGTGCCCGGCGTTCCCTTGCCGACATATTTCTCCACGAGCTCGGTGAGCAGATCGTCGGTCAGTCCGTTTTCCTTCAGCACCTTCGCGCCCTGCCCGCCGTCCTCGCGGACGATGCCGAGCAGAAGATGCTCACTGCCGACATAGCTGTGACCCAGCTCCTCGGCGGCTTCCTGTGCCTTTTCGATCGCGGTCTTGGCGCGCTCGGTGAATCTATCTGCATTGTTGTTCATCACAAAAGATCAGCTCCTGACTTTTTCGTTGTTTCAAAAGCGCGGGAACGGAAAGCGCTGCGCCCCGCCCCCGGAATCTGTGGTCTCTTACTTCTCCAGCGCGCGGAGCTGGTCGCGCAGCTGCGCGGCGCGCTCGAAGTCCTCCGCCTTCACCGCCTCGTCGAGCTGGTGGCGCAGCGCGCCCTTCTCGCGGCGGGCGCGGATGTCCGCGGCGTCCGCTTCGGGGATGACGCCGCCGGCGCTCTGCACCGTCTGCTCCGGGGAGCCGACGGCGTACTTCACGCGCGGGGCGCTCCGGGTCATCATACTCCGCATCGGGCTGCCGAAAAGGTCGAAGGAGGGCAGCAGGCTGCGCCCGCCGCCGAAAAATCCGCCGAAATCCTCAAAAAAGCTGTCAAACATATTCCGCATGCCTCCCATCGGGTCAAGATCCAGCGCATTGCCGAAGCCCTCCGCCCGCGCGCAGTCCGCGCAGAGATGGCGCTCCGTGTGCCGCCCGTTCACATTGCTGCTGTAGAAAAAGCTCGCTTCGTTTCCGCACTTATCGCATTTCATAATTCATATCCTCCCTTTTTTACTGTGAGATCAGGGTGACTAACATATACTTCATAATGCTCGCTCTCGCCCGGTCGCGGTCACCCGCTGCGATGGGCTTCAGCGCGCTGTCGCCGACGGCGGAGAGCATCAGCCGCGCCGTGGCTTTACTGATGATGCCCGCCTGGTAGATGTTCGAGACATAGGCCGCCGCGGTCTTGAGATCCAGCCGGTCGCCGATGGCGTTCACCGTCTGCATCACGAGCTCCTTGGGGCTGCTCTGGCGCACCCGCGTGATGCGGATGTAGCCGCCGCCTCCCCTGCGGCTCTCCACAACGTAGCCATGCTCCGGGGAGAAGCGCGTGGAGATCACATAGTTGATCTGGCTCGGCACGCAGGAGAACATCTCCGCGAGCGCGCTGCGCTGCACCTCGGCAAAGCCGTCGCTGCTGCCGTCGATCGCGTTCATAATGAAGTTCGCGATCAGATCACTGGTTGCCATTTTTCACTCTCACCTTCCGTCCGGTCCGGTCCTGTCTCTGACGTTCCCTGACCTTTTATGCTTTCATAATAGTCAGTTTTGGTCAAATTATCAAGGCTTGTTTTGACCTTCCCTGACGTTTCCGCGTTGTTGACGCTCGCGTTTTACGTGGTTTCCTCCGTTTTTCTCACGCAGACTAATTTTTTCGCGGTTTTTTGATTTTTTCCAGCTTTCGCCCTTTGACAAAGCCGAAATCTATGCTACAATCAAGGTTAGCGCCCGCCGGAAACGGCAGGACGCGCCTACATCCCACAAGGAGGTCAAACACCCATGTATGTCATCAACGACTCCTGCATCTCCTGCGGCTCCTGCGCCGACAGCTGCCCGGTCGAAGCCATCGACATGAACGACGAGCTCGGTCACTACGCCATCGACGGCGACAAGTGCCTCGACTGCGGCACCTGCGCGGGCGTCTGCCCGATGGAAGCCATCCATCAGGAGTAAAAGCAAAGCATTATTCAGGAATCAGAGAAGAAGCTGACGGGCGGCGCGCGGGATACCGCAGCCGCCCGTTGGTTTTGTGTGAGGCTTTGTGAGGCTTATTTATATGGTATCTGCTTATGACGAGCTCTGGTGCGGCGGACCGCGCTTTTTGTCGGACGCCGGCGCCTTCCGCGTCTCGACGGACTCCGTTCTGCTCGGCGCCTTCGCCGCGCGCATCCGCGCGAAAACGATCCTCGACCTCGGCTGCGGCTCCGGCGTGCTCGCCGTGCTGCTGGGGCTGAGTCACCCCGGTGCGGCGGTCGAAGCCGTCGATATCCAGCCGGAGGCGGCGGAGCGCGCCGCGGCGGTGATGGAGCTGAACGGTCTCTCCCCCGCCGGCATCCGCTGCGGCGACCTGCGAGACCACCGTGCGCTCTTCGCGGCGGGGCGCTTTGATCTCGTCGTCTGCAACCCGCCCTACTTCCCCGTCGGGAGCGGGGCGAGCGCGCCGGACCCCGCCCGCGCCGCCGCGCGGGATGAGCGCTGCTGCACGCTGGAGGACGTCTGCGCCGCCGCGGGCTACCTCGTGCGCTGGGGCGGCGCCTTCGCCCTTGTCCACCGCCCGGAGCGCCTCTCCGAGCTCTGCTGCGCGCTGACGCGCCATGGGCTGGAGCCGAAGCGCCTGCGCTTTGTCCACCCGCGCCCCGGCAGCGCGCCGAATCTGCTCCTGCTGGAAGCCCGCCGCGGCGGAAAGCCGGGGCTCGACGTTGAAAAGCCCCTCCTGCTCACGGACGCCGACGGCGGCGAGAGCGCGGAGGTGCGCGAGATCTATCATAGAAAGTGAGGGAGAGCCACAAAAATGGCAGGAACACTCTATCTGGTCGGCACGCCGATCGGCAATCTGGGCGACTTTTCCCCCCACGCGATCGAAACGCTCCGCAGCGTCGACTTCATCGCCGCGGAGGACACGCGCGTCACGCTGAAGCTTCTGAACCATTTTGAGATCAAAAAGCCGCTCATCTGCTATTTCGAGCATAACCGCCGCGAGATGGGCGAAAAGCTTCTGAGCCGTCTGCTCGGCGGGGAGAGCTGCGCCCTCGTGACGGACGCGGGCATGCCCGCCATCTCCGACCCCGGCGAGGACATCGTGCGCCAGTGCGCCGCCCATGGCGTGACCGTCTGCGCCGTGCCGGGACCGAGCGCCCTCATCGGCGCGCTCGCCATGTCCGGGCTGCCGACCCAGCGCTTTTGCTTCGAGGGCTTTCTCTCCACCTCCGGCAAGAGCCGGCGCGAGCATCTGGACTCTCTCCGCGGCGAAAAGCGCACCATGATCTTCTACGAAGCGCCGCACAAGCTGCTGCGCACGCTGCGCGATCTGCTGGACACCTTCGGCGACCGGGACATTGCGCTCTGCCGCGAGATGACGAAGCTCCATGAGGAGGTGCTGCGCTGTCCCCTCTCCGCCGCCATTGCGCATTTTGAGGAGACACCGCCGAAGGGCGAGTTCGTCCTCGTCCTTCGCGGCGCGCCGGACGAAGCGCCCGCGGAAAAGACGGAAGCGGAGGCGCTCGCCGCCGTCGCGCGCTACCGGGACGAGGGCAGAAGCCTCAAGGAAGCCTGCCGCCTCGCCGCGGAGGACACCGGCTGGAGCAAAAACGCGCTCTATGACCTTGCGGTCGGAAAGTGAGGAAAAAGCAATATGAACATCACCGTTTATCTCGGCGCAAGCGAAGGAAACGACCCGGCGCTCGCCCGCGACGTCCGCGCCCTCGGCAGCTGGATCGGCGAGAGCGGACATACCCTCGTTTACGGCGGCTCAAAGTCCGGGCTGATGGGTCATCTCGCGGAGAGCGCGCTCGCCGCCGGCGCGCGCGTCACGGGCGTGGAGCCGCAGTTTTTCATCGACGCGGGCTTTGAGTATGACGCGCTCACGGAGCTCATCGTCACGCCGGACATCGCCGCGCGCAAGGCGAAAATGCTGGCGCTCGGCGACGCCTTCGTCGCCTTCCCTGGCGGCACCGGAACGCTGGAGGAGATCACAGAGGTCATGTCCCTCGTCTCCCTCGGCAGACTGCGCGCCCCCTGCATTCTTTATAACCGGAACGGGTTTTACGACCCCCTCCGCGCCCTGCTGGACCGTATGACCGCCGAAGGGCTGTCCGGTCCGGAGCGGCAGCGCGGCATTCATTTCGCCTCCTCGCTGGAGGAGATCAAGGAGATCATCGAAGCATGGAACTGAGAGAATACGAAAGCATGACAAGCGCGGAGATGCACGAGATCGTCCACGCGGTTTATCTGGAGGCGTGTCTCGAAAACGCCGCGCTGTCCTGCCCCGTGCCGAGCGCGCTGCCCGCCGAGATCCAGCGCGCCGAGGACGGATTTGTCCGCTATCTGGAGGACTTTTTCGCGAAGCCGGATAACCGCTTCTATGTGCTCTGGGACTCCGACGGCGCGCCGCTCTGCGCCGCGCGGCTGACAAAGCTGGACGGGTTTTATTACCTTGAGGCGCTGGAGACCGCGCCCGTCCGCCGCGGCTGCGGCTGCGCCACGGAGCTGCTGAACGCCCTCGCCGCCCTGCTCCGCACCCGCGGAGAAGTCGAGATCCGCAGCTGCGTCCGCACGACGAATGCCGCCTCCCTCGCCGTCCACCGCAAATGCGGCTTCCGCATCGCCGCCGACCCCGGCACGGACTACCTCACCGGAGAAGTCAGCGAGGGGTGCTACGGGATGGTTTACAAGGAGGGCTGATCCAAGCGGAGACGCTCCGATTTTAAAGGCCTCCCTGTGCAAGGGAGGCTGTCAGCCGAAGGCTGACTGGAGGGTT
>CAVCTM010000039.1:0-17583 GCA_963605115.1 Pseudobutyrivibrio sp.
CCGCCTGCGCCTCAAAAGCCGAAAATCACTCGAAAATCCAGCGCTGACAGGTGCGAAGCAGTTTTGGCGTTCCCGGCGGTGGTCAGGCAAGGAATCAGCCGCAGGGAATACTTTGTGTATTTCCAAGGCTGATGACGCAGCTTAGGGCGCCGCCGGGATCGCCAAAACCGTGTGTGCTCTTGTTAACCGATGGTACTATATGCCGATACGAAGGAGATTTTACACCATGTTCAGGAAGAAATCAAGAAAAACCGCCGGACGGCTATGCCGTCCGGCGGTCAAGTCTGCGTTTTTTACGTCTCGGCGGGCTTTCCGGCTTTGCCGCGGAGGAGCTGGAGGGCGATGATTCCGCCGACCAGGACGACACCGATGAGGTCGGTCGCCCAGCCGGGATAGATGAGCAGCAGTCCTCCGGCGACGCAGAGGAGGCGGAGCAGCCAGTGCAGCCTTGAGCGGAAGAAGCCCTCAAGCCCCATCGCGACGCCGAACATGCCGACGGCGGAGGTCACGATGACCTGCACGGCGGCGAGGACGCCCCTGTTCATCAGCAGCAGGCTCGGCTCCAGCGCGAAGATGTAGGGGATGATAAACGCGGCGATGGCGAGCTTCGTGGCGATGACGCCGGTTTTCATCGGGTCGGATTTTGCGATCGCGGAGCCGGCGTAAGCCGCGAGCGCGACCGGCGGCGTGATGTCCGCAACGATGCCGAAATAGAACACGAAAAAGTGCGCCGAGACCTTCGGGATGCCGAGCGTGATAAGGATCGGCGCGCAGGTGCTCGCCATGATGCAGTAGTTCGCCGTGGTGGGCACGCCCATGCCGAGCACAATGCAGCAGAGCATTGTCAGAAACAGGGCGAGCAGCGTTGCGAGCATCGGGATTGGGATCATCCCGGAGAGCGCGATGACGCCGTTGATGAGCTTGGAGGCGAGACCCGTGACCGTGATGCAGCCGGCGATGATGCCCGCCATGGAGCAGGCGACGGCGACGGTGATGCAGCCGCGGCCGCCGGACTCCAGCGCACTCACGACCATGTCTCCGGTCTTTTCCGCCATAACAGCGGCGGTGGGTCCTTTTTCTTTTTTACTGTCGAGAAAGAGCACCGGAAGGCTCACGACAACGGAGAGCACGATGGCGACCGAGGCGCTCCACTGGAGCGAGCGGACGTTCGCCGCGACGAGCCAGACGAGCAGCACGAGCGGGAGCAGCAGATAAATGCTCTTCACGAGCACGCGGAAGCGCGGCAGCTCGCTGCGCGCAACGCCGCTCAGCCCCAGCTTCTTCGCTTCGAGGTGGACGGACATGAAAATGCCGGCGAAATAGAGCACGGCGGGCAGGATCGCCCAGAGCGCGACCTGACCGTATTTCACGTCCATATACTCCGCCATCAGAAACGCCGCCGCGCCCATGACAGGGGGCATGATCTGACCGCCGGTGCTGGCGGCAGCCTCGACCGCCGCGGCAAACTCCGGGCGGTAGCCGGTCTTTTTCATCATCGGGATCGTGACAGAGCCGGTCGTGACCGTGTTACCGACGGAGGAGCCGCTCACCATGCCGCAGAGCGCGGAGGAGATGACGGCGACCTTGGCGGGACCGCCGGAGGTGGACCCGGCAACGCAGTTCGCGAGGTCGATGAAGAATGCAGCAATGCCCGTCCGCTCCAGAAACGCGCCGAAGATGATGAACACGGCGATAAACTTCAGACAGACCTGCACGGGCGTCGCCATAACGCCGCTGGTGCCGTAAAAGAGTGTGTAGATCACGCGGGCGAGGTTCTGACCGCTCGCGAAGGTATAAGCCAGCAGCGCGCCGGCGACGACGAGGATCGGCAGACCCACGCAGCGGCGGCAGAGCTCCGCCAGCACGAGCACGCCCACAATGCCGATCATCAGGTAAAACCACGCGTTCGGCAGTGCGTTTTCACCCCACGGGTTGATCTTGCCCGCGGAGGTGATGACCATCACGAGGCTGTTATAGCGGAAGCAGAAGAAGAAAAAGCAGAACGCACCCGCCGCCATCAGCACGATATCATACCACGGCAGGAGGTTCGGCTTCACATGGTGCTTGCTGGCGGGATAGGTCAGATAGCCCATGATGACGATCAGCCCCAGAAACGCGGAGAGGCGGATCGGAAGGTCCGCCGTGGAAAACAGCGTGGACCAGATGCAGTAGAGGGAAAAGGCGGCCATGATATAGCGCACGACGCGCCGCGGGATCCCAGCCCAGATGCGGGTCGCGGACTCGCGGTCATACTGCCGCATAATGTCCTCCGCAGACATATCATCGGCGGGAATGTTTTTCTTTTTGTCAGCCATTTTGGGGCTCCTCCTCGCTTGGAGATTTATCAATGGAAATGCAGACCGGAAGGGTCTGCATTTCCGAGTGCCGTGTTTTTAGTAGGTATCAGCCGGGATCGTGTAAGTGGAGTAGAACGGGGACTCGGCGAGCAGGGCGTCGCTGTGTTCCTTGTCGATGCTGACGAGGTAGACATTGCCGGAGGTGGCGAGGTCCGTGATGGCGTTCGTCGGCGCACCGGCGACGATGAACGCGGCGTCGATCTTGCCGTCCTTCAGGGAGTCGGCGCTGTCGCCGAAGCTCTGGTAAACGGGCTTGATGTCGCTCTCGGTCAGACCGTAGGCGTCGAGCACGTCGATGGCGTTGAAGTAAACGCCGGAGCCGATCGCGCCGATGGAGACGGTCTTGCCCTTCAGGTCTGCGACGGAGGTGATGGCGGAGTTTGTGGTGACGATCTGGACCTGCTCCATGTAGAGCGCCGCGACGACGGAGAAGCCCTCCACCTTGGTGTCAAAGAGGCGCTCGCCGTGATAGGCGTAGCTCATAACGTCGGACTGGACGAAGCCGAGCTGGACGTCGCCGCTCGTCATATCCTCCACGTTGGCCTTGGAGCCGCCGGAGGTGACAGCCGTGACGGAGAAGTCGTTCTTGGTGGAGACGAAGTTCGCGAGCACGCTGCCGAAGGCGTAGTAGGTGCCGGCGTCGCCGCCGGTGCCGAAGGTCAGGTCCCTGGTATCACCGACGCCCGCGCCGTCCTTCGTGGCGGCGACGGTGTAGCCCTTCTCGGCGAAATACTTCGCCGCGCCGGGGTGATACGGCACGCTGGTCACGCCGCTCGCGAACGCGAGGTCGAGCTCGGCGCCCTTGCCGTGCTGCTCCTTGATGGCGTCGATATTATCAAAGATCGCGGAGACGAAGCCGTAGATCTCGTCCTCCGGCACATCGTCGCGCGCGATGACGACGGCGCTGACGGCAACGGTGTCCGTATCGGTCCTGGCGGCGGGTTCGTCCTTTTTCGTATCTCCGCCGCAGGCGCACAGCGCGAGCGCCAGAGACAGCGCAAGCAATACAGCGATCAGTTTTTTCATTTTCGTTCTCTCCTTTTTGTTTTTCAATTATGTGTCGTATTTTAGCACATTTGAAAGATTTGTCAAGAGGGAAAATGAAATTTCTTTTCTGTTATTTTGCAATTTTTCTGCATTTTTTCGGAAACATCCGCGCCGTTTCTACAAATTTATGAAAATGCGTATATCAAAAGTTGCAATTCAGACGAGCATTCCGCCCGCCGCGGCGAGCGCTGTTGTCAAAATGCCTAAATTTTTTGCGTAAATGGACGCAAAGTCTGAAAGGGGCAGCGGGTTCTCGCCGAGCCCCGCCTCGATCGTGTAGCCGGGGCGGTCAAAATCGAGCAGAAACCAGTCCTTATACCCGGCGAAGCCGGAAGCATAGGGCGTGTCCTCGACGGCGTAACCGCTCGCGGCGGCGAAGCGCTCGGCGAGGGTACGCGCCCCGTTGGGCTCGATGTCGAGGTATTTCCAGAAGATGACCTCGCCCTGCGTGTGGTAAGAGAGCGTCAGCGCCGGGTCAAAGCCGCGCGTGAAATCGGCAACGGCGCGGCTCTCCGGCGCGGCGAGCGGCGCAGAGCCCACATAGTCGCGCGGGGCGGGCTTCGTGAAGCCCTGCGCAAACTTGATCTCCCGCGCGGTCTCCCAGCCCGCGGGGTATTGCAGGTTGAGGTCCACACCGAGAATATTCGCCTTCCAGCCGTCCGGGAACGGAATGTCCGGAAACACCGCCGCGATCGCCCGCGCCGCGTCGAACACGGGTCCCGCCGCGATATCGCCGGTCACGAGGTCCACGCCGTCCGGATCCACGCAGGGCGCGACGGCGAGCTCCGCGCTTTGCAGCAGCGCCCCGGCGTCATACCCGCCGATCGCCGCGCCGCGGACGGCTGCCTCGGCGAGCTCCTCGACAAAATGCAGCAGCAGCGGCGCTGTGATCCATTCGTTCGCGTGGTGCGCCGCGTTGCAAAACACGCGCCCCTCCCCTGCTCCGCCCCGCAGCAGCCAGATCGGGCTGTCCAGCTCGCTGCGCCCGATCTCGGAGACGGCGAGAGAGGGATAGCGCGCCGCGAGACCGCGGCAGCAAAACTCCGTCAGCGCGCTGCACCACGCGATGCCGGTCGGCACGACCGGAAAGCCGAGCGGAACCGTCAGGACCGCGCCGGGCCGCAAGCTCTCCGCCGCGGCGCCGGGGTTTGCCGCCGCGATGGAGCGCACGCTCGTCCCATAGCGCCGCGCGAGGCGGTAGAACGTGTCGCCCTCGGCAAGCCGTTTTCGCAGGAAGCCGGTATAAAACGGCTCCAGCGCGGCGTGGGTCCGCGCCCCGGCAACGCCGTCCGGCGTCAGACGGCGGCTCAACTGAAAGCGCCGCAGCGCATCCTGCGTCCGGCGTCCGAACGCGCCGTCCGTACCGCCCGCGGCGAAGCCCGCGCGCTCCAGCGCAAGCTGGAGCAGCTGCACCTGCGGTCCCCGGCTTCCCAAGCGCAAAATTTTCATTTTCAAAAAACTCCCTCCGACATGTTTTTCAAATCCATAAAATATATGCCGCCGCGGAAAAAGATTTGCCGGGTGTTTTTGATGCGCGCCGCGGCAAACTGATATTGCGCGGCAAAACGCGCGAAAAACGGAAAAAGGAGGGAAAAACAAAAATATGAAGCATAAAACCTGGGCTCTGTCGTTTGCTCTGCTGCTGGCGCTGGCGTCCCCGGCGGCGGCGCTGGACGCCGAGGAGCTGGTGCCGGTCGGCTCCGCGGTCGGCATTGAGCTGGAGATGGGCGGCGTGCTCGTCGTAGGGCTCGCGGACGTCGAGACCGCGGCGGGCACGGTGCGTCCGGCTGCGGACGCCGGGATCGCACCCGGCGATCTTATTTTGTCCGTAAACGGACGCGAAACGCGCTCCGCGGCGGATTTTCTGACTGCGGTCGGCGCGCTCGACGGCAAAGCCGTGACCGTCGTCGCGGACCGGGACGGCACGGAGACGGCGTTTTCCGTCCAGCCCGCGCAGACGGCGGAGGGCGCGTGGCAGCTCGGTCTCTGGCTGCGCGACGGCGTGAGCGGCATCGGCACGGTGACGTTCTACGACCCGGCGAGCGGCACCTTCGGCGCGCTGGGTCACGGCGTGAATGACCTCGACAGCGGCGAGCTGCTGCCCTGCGCCGACGGCTGCATCACGGGCGCGCACGTAACGGACGTCGTCCGCGGCGAGCGCGGCAAGGCGGGCGAGCTCTGCGGCGAGTTCGACCGCGAAACGGTGCGCGGCGCGCTGGAGAAAAACACCGCGCGCGGCATTTTCGGCAGCGGCGACTTCAGTGCCGCGGGCGCGGCGATCCCCGTTGCGGACGAGGACGAGGTAACACTCGGTCCCGCGACCATCCTCTCGAATGTCCGGGGCGACGCGGTGGAGGAATTTGACATTGAGATCAGCCGCATTTACCGCGGCTGCACGGACAGCCGCTTTCTGCTCCTGACCGTCACCGATCAGGACCTGCTGGACGCCACCGGCGGCATCGTGCAGGGCATGAGCGGCAGCCCGATCCTGCAAAACGGCAAGATCGTCGGCGCCGTGACCCACGTGCTGCTGAGCGACCCCGCGCGGGGGTACGGGATCAGCATCGAGGAAATGCTGGAGGCGGCGTAAAAAAAATCGACCGGGACCCGCTTCGCGGATGAGTCTTTAAAGGTGTTTCGCGCTGCGGCGCGACTTACTTTCCCCCTGCGGGGAAAGTAAGCAAAGGCGCAGTTAAGGGAAAACCCTTTCGATTGGGTCTTCCCTTAACAATCCCTTTCCTAAACGACCAAGGAAATCTGACGATCCCCTTGGAACCCCTCCCGCATCTTAGGTCCAGCGTTTTAACTGTGGGAGCACCGCCGCGAGCTGAAGCTAAATCATGACACCCCTCAGTCAGTGCGGAGCACTGACAGCTCCCCTTTCGGGGGAGCATTTTCTAAGGTCGCGGCTTCGCCGCGGATTTAAATTTTGGACTCTTTGGCGATAGAGCAAAACCGCACAAGCTGCGTCTACCGCCTCAGTAAAACCGAATCAGCCCCGACTTTAGGGGGAATCCAAGGGGGTCGAAGACCCTCTTGGTCGTTCAGGAAAGGAGGGTGTCGGGAGGAAAGCCCATTCGAAAGGGTTTTCCTCCTGACCGCGCCTTTGCCTTCTTTCCGCGCGGGCGGAAAGAAGGTCGCGCCCGCAGGCACGAAACGTCTCCAAAAGTTTACATAACATTTGATTTGAGTCAATTCGAGAACAGCTCTTGACAACGCACCCATCACGGAGCTATTCTAATCCCGGTATTTTTGTCGAAAAACGGAGCGAATTTTTATGGACAAACACGTTTCTCAATCGGTGATCGAGCAGGTTTACCGCCTGCGGCCGGAGCATCTGAACGGCGGCGGGCGGCTTTTTGGCGGGCAGCTGATGGCGTGGATCGACGAGGCGGCGGGGCTCGCCGCGATCCGCCACGCGCACGCCGATGTCGTGACCGCCTCGGTGGAGCATCTGGAGTTCCTGCGCGGCGCGGCGCAGAACGACCTTGTCGTGCTCATCGCGCGGCTCGTCTGGGTCGGGCGGAGCTCGATGGAGGTGCGCGTGGACTCCTTCGTGGAGCACCTCGACGGTTCGCGCGAGCTCATCAACCGCGCCTATCTGACCCTCGTCTCCATCGACGCCGAGGGGCGCAGCCGCCCCGTGCCGGGGCTGATCCCCGACACCGAGGAGGAGCGCGCCGAATACGAAGCGGCGGCAGCCCGCCGCGCGCGGCGGAAGGCGGAGAAGGGGAAAAGCGCTTTGCAATAATATTTGTTATGTTAACTTTTGTTCGAAACCAGAAGACATAAGAGAAGAACCGAGCAAGCCAAGTGATTTGGCTTGCTCAAATGTTATGTAAACTGTTAAGTATTCGCTTGTTAGGCATTATGTGAACTTTTTGATTTTTAATATTGTTGACATAATATTTATTATGTTGTTTTGCTAATAATAAATTTACGGCGCAAGGCGCATTCAGCTTTAAAACCCAAAATCCCCCGCCGCATCCTACAAAAAAGGCACGCGGCGGGGAAAAAGCTCACTTCTTTGACCGTTTGTCCGAGCGGACGGCAAGCTTCGTGCCGACGGTCTGGAACACCTGAACGAGCACGATCAGGAGCACGACGGCGGCGAGCATGATGAGGTATTTATAGCGGTAATAGCCATAGTTGATGGCGATCTTGCCGAGACCGCCGCCGCCGATGATGCCGCTCATGGCGGAGTAGCCGAGAATGGTGGTGATGGCGGTCGTGGCGTTGGAGAGCAGGGACGGGACGCTCTCCGGGATGAGGACCTTGACGATGATCTGGACCGGGGACGCGCCCATGCTCTGCGCCATCTCGATGGTGTTGGGGCTGACCTCGCGCAGGCTCGTTTCCACAAGGCGGGCGACGAACGGGAACGCCGCGATGACGAGCGGCACGATGCTCGCCGGGGTGCCGACGACGGTGCCGACGATGAGGCGCGTCAGCGGGAAGACGAGGATCATCAGGATCAGGAACGGCACGGAGCGCAGCAGGTTGATGATCACGTTCAGCACCTGAAGCAGCCACGCCGGGAGCGGCAGGATGCCGTCCTTTTCGCCGACGACGAGCAGCACGCCGAGGGGCAGACCGATGACGACGGCGAACGCCGTGGCGAGCACGGTGACGTAAACGGTCTCCCAGATGGAGACCGGGAACTCCGAGGCAATGATGCGCCACGCCTCGCTCAGCGACTCCGGGGAAAAGAGATCATGAAACATGCGCGGTCACCTCCTCTGCTGCAACGTCCTTCGCGCGGGTCAGGTATGCGACGGCGGTCTCCACCGCGGCGTCATCGTCCGGGACGCCGAGGAGCATGGAGCCGTAGATCCTGCCGCCGATGCTCTTGGTGGAGGCATAAGCGATGTTCGCCTCCACGCCCTTTTCCACCGCCATGCGTGCGATAACGGGCGATCCTGTCGCCTCCGCACCGTTGAAGACCACGCGGATAAAGCGCTGACCGGGCGCACCGGCGGTGAGCGTGTCCGCGTCGCCCTCCGGGAACACGAGCCGCCGCGCCGCGGCGCTCTTCGGTGCGGAAAAAACCTCCGCGACCTCGCCCTGCTCAACGACGCAGCCGCCGTCTAAGATCGCGAGGTGGCGGCAGGTGCTCTCCACAACGCTCATCTGGTGGGTGATGATGACGACGGTGATGCCGGTCTTCTCGTTGATGGAGCGCACGAGCTCCAGAATGGAGTTTGTCGTGTTCGGGTCGAGCGCGCTCGTCGCCTCGTCGCAGAGCAGGACCTTCGGGTCCGTCGCGAGCGCGCGGGCGATGGCGACGCGCTGCTGCTGACCGCCGGAGAGCTGCGCCGGGTAAGCGCGCGCCTTGTCGCCGAGACCGACGGTCTCCAGCAGCTCCTGCGCGCGGCGTCGCGCGTCCGCCTTGCTCCAGCCGGCGAGCTCCAGCGGGAAGCAGACGTTTTTCAGGCAATTGCGCTGCATCAGAAGGTTGAAGCCCTGAAACACCATGGTGATGCCGCGGCGCGCCTTCCGCAGCTCCGCGGGGCTGAGCGCGCCCATATCGACGCCGTCGATGATGACCTTGCCGCTTTCGGGGCGCTCCAGCATGTTGATGCAGCGGACGAGGGTGCTCTTGCCCGCACCGCTCATGCCGATGATGCCGAAAATGTCCCCGTCCGGGATGGAGATGGAGACATCGCTGAGCGCCTGCACCGTGCCCTCGGCTGTGTTGAAGTGCTTGGATACGTGTTGGATCTCGATCATTTTGCCGCCTCCGCTCTTTTGCCCGGAGGAGCGCGGTCAGCTCCTCCGGGCGTTTTATTTAATGTATGCGAGGGTGGGTCTAAATTACTTGGTAATGGCGTCGAGGCTGGTCTGCTTGCCGGCGTAGATGCCGAGGGGCTCGACGTGGATCGCGCCGACGGAGACGATGTGGGTGCCGTTCTGGGCATTGAAGTCATCGAGATACGGGGTGTGCTGGAAGAAGTTGGCGTCGACCTCGCCGCTCTCCACGACGTTGTTCGGCTGGACATAATCGGTGAACTCCTTGATGTCGAGGGTGATGTCCTTCGCGGCGAGGATCTCCTTGGCGACGGCGAGGATCTCGGCGTGCGGGGTGGGAGACGCGGCGACGGAGACGGTCTCGCCGGCGAGCGCGGCGTAGTCAACGCTGGCGTCGTAGCCGTCGGTCGGGTTCTCGACAACGGAGACGACCGCGCCGTCATAGGTCTCATTGATGAAGTCGACGACCTGCTGGCTGTCCAGCGCCGCCTTCAGCGCCTTGATGAGGTCGGAGTTCTCGTTGCCCTCCTTGACGGCGAGGATGTTGCCGTAAGCAGAGGCGGAGCCCTCGATGGCGAGCGCGTCCTTGGCGGGGTTCAGACCGGCGCCGATGGCGTAGTTGGAGTTGATGACGGCGTAATCGACATCCTGACGGACGTTGGGCAGCTGCGCCGCCTCGACCTCCTTGAACTCGATGTTGTACGGGTTCTCGGCGATGTCGATGACGGTGGCGGTGATGCCGGCGCCGTCCTTGAGCTTGATGTAGCCCTTGTCCTCAAGCAGAAGCAGGGCGCGCGCCTCGTTCGTGGTGTCGTTCGGGACGGCGATGGTGATGGTCTTGTCGGTCTTGCCGCAGGCGCTGAGGGACAGGACCGCGCCGACGGTGAGCACGGCGGCGAGCAGGATGGAAGTCAGCTTTTTCATTTTGTGGTTCTCCTTTTCAAATTTTTAATTTTTTCTTACTCATTCCAAAAAAATAACCGGGAGGACCCGATCTGGGTCTCCCGGTTCTGGACTAATTGATGATGACGCGCACCCTTTCAGGCGGCACAGTCAGTCCCTTCGGCGGAGATCGGATCGGAGACGCGGCAAGCCAGGCACATGCGGCACATGCACATGTACATCATCATCATATCCACCATGACGAACGCAGACTTTTTCATTCTCCGGTTTTCTCCTTTCCTCGAAGGTGGGCTTCGCTTTTGACGCTGAAATCATAACACCGGAAAACCCAGTTTGTCAATCGGCAAAAAGACACAGATTCCACAAATTTTCCCGTCTCGTCCAGACAAACTGCACAAAAATCACACTCAGACGATGATCTCCACGCCGGGGTGCTGGTTCACGATGAACACGTCGCGGTGCTCGCCGCCGAACTCGCCGTCGCGCGTCCACGCGATGGGCTCATCGAACATGATGCGGACCTCGCGGCTTTTCAGGAAGAGGATATTGGGACCGGAAAAGTCCGCCGAGAGTGCGGAGCTGATGATGTCGCCAAGCTCGATGACGTCGAGCGGATTCCGGACGAGCAGGACCTCAAACATGCCGTCCGCAAGGTCGACCATGCCGTCGTGGAGCTTCACGAGCCCGGCGACGGAGGTGGAATTCGTCACCGCGCCGAAGATGAAATCGTCCTCCACGGTCCCGCCGTCATACTCCACGATCGCGCGGTGGGGCACGACCTTGCTGAGGCGGCGCATGCCTTCGAGCATATACGCCAAGTGGCCGAGCGCCTGCTTGCGCTCCTGCGGCGTGGCGTAGCTGACCTCCGTGAACGCGCCGAAGGCGGCAACGTAGGTGAAGAAATCGTCCGTCCCGAAGCGCCCGATGTCAAAGGGCAGGGGCTTTCCGGCGAGGATCTGCTTCGCCGCCTCGACGGGCTTGCCCGAAAGATGCAGCGTGCGCGCGACATCGTTCGCGGTGCCGAGCGGGATATAGCCGATGGACCGCTTCTGCTCCGCGCGCATCATGCCGGCGCAGACCTCGCTCAGCGTTCCGTCCCCGCCGAGGCAGACGATCATATCGTAATGATCCACATTCTGCCGCACGAGCTCCGGCGCTTCACCGGCGCGGCTCGTAAAATAAACCGTCGGCAGCCAGCCGCCGGCGCAGAAAACCTGAAGCACGCTTCCGAGGACCGCCTTGTAGCCGCTTTTCCCGGCGTTCGGGTTCACCAGAAGCATCATCCGTTGATTCATAATAAGGAAAAAGCCTCCCGTTACCGCAGGGCTCTCTCCTCCCCGCGGCGCAGTGTCAAGCTCCGTCATTATATCACAGGCAATATGTGAATTTCAAGTGAACAGTCTGTTAAAGTTTCACATTTCCTTGCGTTCGGGGGCAAAGCGTGGTAAAATAGGAGCTCATCAAAGGCAAAGGAGCTTTTTACGAAATGAAAAAGATCATGAGCATTCTCTGCGCCGCGGCGCTGCTGCTGGCGTGTCTCGCCGGCTGCGGCAGCGGAAAGACCGATCCGGCGGAGACCGAGACCCCAACCGAGAGCGCCGAGCCCGCCGAGACCCCGGACGCGACCGAGACGCCTGCGGAAACCGCCGCCCCCACCCGCTCCCGCGAGGAAGCCTACGCCGACTACGCGGCGGACACCGTCGTCGCGGCCGTGAATGGCACGGACGTGACGTGGGACAGCTTTTTCGGCGCGGCGTATCAGTATATTCTGACGCTTCAGAACAACTACGGCATCACGGACCTCTCCGCCGAGCTCACCGAGGGCTACACGATGGAGCAGTGGGTGATCGACTGCGCGAAGGACTATCTCAGCCAGATCGTCACCATCAACGAAAAGGCGGCGGAGCTCGGCATCTCCGTCACGGACGAGGAGCTCGCCGACATCGCCGCGGACCTCCAGAGCTACGCCGACACCTATGTCGAGGGCGACGTGGACCAGCTGCTGCGCGATAACGGCATGACCGAGGACTTTTATTACGCGCAGGTGACCGCTTCGCTGCTCTACAACAAGATGTTTGAGCATTTCTACGGCGCCGACGGCGAAAACCTCAGCGGCGAAGACGCGATCAGCTACGCAAAAGACGCCGGGTATCTCCACGCCAAGCATATCCTGCTCAAAACCGTGGACGACAGCCGCCAGCCGCTTGACGACGAGACGATCGCCGAGAAAAAGGCACAGGCGGAGGAGCTGCTCACGGAGCTGAAGAACTGCCCCGCCGATGAGCTGGAGGCGAAGTTCGACGCGCTCATCGAGGAATACAGCGAGGATTACACCCCCGGCTACTATCCGGACGGCTACTATTTCCAGGAGGGCACGATGGTCGATGCGTTCTATAACGCGGCGCTCGCGCTCGACGAGGGCGCGGTGTCCGAGATCGTGGAGAGCGAGTTCGGCTACCACATCCTCTTCCACCCCGCCTTCGGCGCAGACCACGTGTTCACCTACGACAGCTCTTACCAGCCCGTGACGCTCCGCGCCGCGGCAGCGGACGCGCTGTTTTCCAACATGTCCGAGGAGTGGTTCTCCGCAGCGGAGTTCAACTTCAAGCCGGAGTTTGAAAATTTCTCCCTCGCGGAGCTCTTCGCGGTCGAGGAGTAATTCCGGCGAAAATATAAAAAATACCGGCGCGGCTTTTGAAGGCTGCGCCGGTGCTTTTCTTATGCCGAAACGGTACCATCATTTGACAAGAGCACACACGGTTTTGGCGCTCCCGGCGGCACTCATGCCGCGTCATCAGCCTATGACGTCTTTTATTGTGCATAATAAACACATCGACTTCTTGCGAATAGCGATTTATCATTTGCCGCAAATTGCCGAAACTCGTGTCTATCAAAAACCGGGACGCTGCCTCGCGGCAGCGTCCCGGTTTTCTTTTTCAAAAGCAGCAGAGCAGCGGGTAGAACCTTCCTCCGCAGAGGGAGCAGAGGGCGGTAGCGGCGCAGAGGGCTCCGCAGAGGCGGTCGTTTCCGAGGTTGACGCCCTGAAAGCCGTAGCTCTCGCCCGTGTCTTCATAGACGCGGCTCCCGGTCTCGATCTGCTGGAGCAGCTGGCGGTACTGCATGTTGCCCGGCGAGATCTCGCAGGCGCGGCGGGCGGACGACAGCGCCGCGACGCGGCTGCCCTGATAGTAGTTCGCGATGGCGTGGAGGTAATACCACTCGCCGTCGCGCTCGCTTTCGAGGACGCCGGAGAGCGCGGTGATCGCCTCGGCAAAGTGGCGCACACGGATATAGTTGCGCGCGGCGCGCAGCTCGTTTCGCTCGCTGCTCTCCTGCCTGCCGGCATTGCCGTAGCCCCCGCCGAAGCCGTAAGCGCCCCACGGGTCGCTGTAAGCGCCGCCGTAGCCGCTCCCCTGCTGGGGGTTTGCCTGCGGATTCTTGATCTGCTCGTAAGCGGCGTTGATCTCGTTCATCCGCTGCGCCGCGGCTGCGTCGCCGGGGTTTAAGTCCGGATGATATTTTTTTGCCAGCTTTCGATAAGCCGCCTTGATCTCCTCGTCGCTCGCGTCATGCGATACGCCGAGGACCTCATAGGGATCACGATTCATTTTTGTGACTTCCCTCTCTTTGTTTCTTCTTGGCTTCGCGCGCCAGATAGCGGGTCCATACGCCGCTGTAGAGCACGCTGCGCAATATCTCCGCGTCCTGCACGACGGGCAGGAGCTCAAACTCCGCCGCGGCGTCCGCGATGAGCATTTTCAGCATCGCGAGCTGCGATGTCTCGTCCAGCGGCGGATCGAGCCGCAGCAGCGGGTTATAGCTGCCGCGCTTCTCGTCACGTTCGGCGTCCATCACGGCGTCCATCATATAGACGAAGCGCCCCAGCGCATCTCCGAAGCGGCGGAAATGGGGCTGCCATACGGCATCCGGCTCCGGGGAAAAGAGTGCGCCCATCAGCGCGCCGAAGCTCGCCGCCGCAGCGTCCGCGTCCGGGGAGCTTGCCTTCTCCAGGGCGGAGAGCTCCGCAAGGCAGCGCTCGATGGCGGCGCACTGCTCCTGCCAGCCGCGCTGCACGGCGCGGTAACGGCGGCGCAGGCACCTTGCCTCCGCGAGCGAGACGAGGCTGCGGTCGTCCGCCCAGTCGTCCAGCGCGTTGTGGTAAGCGAGCGCCACGGTCATATCCGCGGCGTAATCCGTAAAGCGGCTGCGCCACCATTCGCGCGGGCGCAGCGGGTGGACAAGACAGCGGCTTTTCGCATCGGTCTCCTCCGGCTCATACATGCTCGTCAGGAGCATCACGAGGAAGGTCATATCATAATTGAGCGCCAAGCGGCTCAGAGCCCCGTGACGCCGCCCCAGTGCGCGGCAGAGCCCGCAGTAGCAGCCGCGGTAGCGGCGCTTCTGGTCCTCGGTGAGCGCGGAGAGGTCCGCGACGACATAACCGAACATCCGTCCTTAAGTCCGGCGCTCGAACGCCGCGCCGCACTTGCGGCAGGTAACGCGGATCTTCCCCTTGCCGCGCGGGACGCGGAGCATCGCCTTGCAGCTCGGACAGCGGAAAAATACGTAGTCCTTGCGCTGCCTTGTCCGGTCGCGCCAGTTGCGGAAGCCGGTCTTGACCTTATAGGTCTGGCGCAGATACCAGCCGTTTTCGCGCCGGCGCTGCTCCACGCGGCGGGAGAACATGCGGTAATAGGAATAGATCAGCACCGCGAGGGCGAGCGCCCAGAGCACATTGCTGCGCATAAACAGATTGAGCACGACGAGGACCAGTGCCACATAGGACAGAAAACGCGAGAGCTGGTCCGGACCGTTGCGGCCGATCATGAAGCGGTAAAACTTTTCTCTCATAATGCTGAAAACTCACCTGCGAAAAAATAAAATTCCGGTTTGGCTCCGGACTTCCCTTTCTGAACTCCTACAGTATCGCAATGTTTGGCGCGAATGTCAATGAATAAACCGTAAATTTTGGCGTGAAAAAGAAAATTATTGTATTAGTCTGCCCGATATGCTATAATTTTGGGCGCTGTTATTACATAGAAAAAGGTGGAAATACCATGCACGCCTATTATTCCGACTTCGGCATCGACCCGCGGGTCGGCGCTTACTGCGACAGAATTCTTGCCGGTCTCACGGAGCGCTTCGCGGAGATCGACCGCGTGGCGGAGGAGAACCAAGCCAAGGTCCTGCGCGCCATGCAGGTTAACCGCGTGGACGCTGCCTGCTTCGCCGGCTCGACCGGCTACGGCTACGACGACATTGGCCGCGACACCTTAGAGCGCGTTTACGCCTCCGCGTTCCATACGGAGTCCGCGCTCGTGCGGCCCCAGCTCGTCTGCGGCACCCATGCGCTCGCCGTGGCGCTCTCCGCCAACCTCCTGCCCGGCGACGAGCTGCTCTCCCCTGTCGGCAAGCCCTACGACACGCTGGAGGAGGTCATCGGCATCCGCCCCTCCGCCTGCTCGCTGCGCGAATACGGCATCAGCTATGCGCAGGTCGACCTTCTGCCGGACGGCAGCTTCGACTGGGACGGCATCCGCCGCGCCATCAACGAGAAAACGAAGCTCATCACCATCCAGCGCAGCAAGGGCTACGCGATGCGCCCGACGCTTTCCGTACAGCGTATCGGCGAGCTCATCGCCTTCTGCAAGATGTGCAAGCCAGACGTGCTCTGCATGGTCGATAACTGCTACGGCGAGTTCGTCGAGATGACGGAGCCGAGCGACGTCGGCGCGGATATGATCGTCGGCTCGCTCATCAAAAACCCCGGCGGCGGTCTCGCGCCCATCGGCGGCTATATCTGCGGCAAAAAGGAATGCGTGGACCGCTGCGCTTACCGGCTCTCCGCGCCCGGTCTCGGACAGGAGGTCGGCGCGAGCCTCGACGTCAAGCGCGCGCTCTATCAGGGCTTCTTTATGGCGCCGGTGACGACCGCGGGCGCGCTCAAGGGCGCGATCTTCGCCGCGCGGCTTTATGAGTCGCTGGGCTTTCCCGTCGTGCCGAACGGCACGGAGAGCCGCCACGACATCATTCAGGCGGTGGAGCTCGGCTCGCCGGAGCGCATGGTCGCCTTCTGCGAGGGCATTCAGGCAGCCGCGCCCGTGGACAGCTACGTCCGCCCCGTCCCCGCGCCGATGCCCGGCTACGACAGCGACGTTATCATGGCTGCCGGCGCCTTCGTGCAGGGCAGCAGCATCGAGCTCAGCGCGGACGGACCGATCCGCGCGCCGTATTCCATCTTTTTCCAGGGCGGTCTGACATGGTACAACGCCAAGCTCGGCATTCTGATGAGCCTGCAAAAGCTCTTTGAAAAAAATCTCGTGACCCTTCCGGAGTAAAAAAATGAGTCTGCAAAACCGCCATTTCCGGCGGCGTCCGCCTCCCTTAGTCTGATTTTTTCCCGATCCATATCAAGAAAATCAGAAAAAGGAGTTTTAAAAACTGAATATGTGGTTTTGGTTTGCCATCATCGCGCTGCTCTGCTGGAGCGGCAGCGACCTTTTTTCCAAGATCGGCTGCGCCGACGCGCGGGATAAGTATTCCCACCTGAAAATGGTCATCGCCGTGGGCGTCGTTATGGGTCTGCACGCGGCTTACGAGATCTTCCTCGGCGGCGTGGTCATCACCTGGGACATCATTCTGATGTATCTGCCCGTCTCGCTGCTTTACATCGTCTCCATGGCGGTGGGCTATTTCGGGCTGCGCTACATTGAGCTCAGCATCTCCTCCCCGATCTGCAACTCCTCCGGCGCGCTCGTCGCGGTGCTGACGCTCATCACCGCCGGCATCGGCGACCTTGTTCCGATGCAGCTCGTCGCCACGGGGCTCGTCTGCCTCGGCGTCGTGATGCTCGGCGTTGTCGAGGCGCGCGAGGACGACGAGCTGCGCGCCGCGCGGCAGGAAAAGGGCAACTATAAATACGCCAAGAGCTGGCTCGCCATCGCCCTGCCGGTCATCTACTGCCTGCTCGACGCGATCGGCACCTTTGCCGATTCCCTCGTGCTCGAAAAGCTCAGCACGGTCGTGGAGGGCTACGAGGACAGCTGCAACGTCGCTTACGAGCTGACCTTCCTCGCCGCGGGCGTGCTCAGCTTTATCTACACCGTGCTCATCAAGCGCCAGCGTCTGCTGCCGAAGCAGGAAGCGCCGAAATACGCCGGCGCCGTATTCGAGACCGCGGGGCAGTTCGCCTACATCTACGCGCTCGCCGACACCGAGCACGTCGCACTCTCCGCGCCGATCATCTCCGCTTACTGCGCCGCCAGCGTCATCTGGGGGCGGATTTTCCTGAAGGAAAAGCTCTCATGGAAGCACTACGCAACGATCGCGTGCATCGTCGTCGGGGTGGCGATCTTGGGGCTTTATGATGCGTGAGGAATAATGATGTGATCCCGCCCGATTCCGGGCGGGATCGTTTTTGGGAGTTAATATTGAACGCGCCTGCGGGCGCTAAAACTTAATAAGTTTCGCGTCTGCGGGACGCGACCTTCTTTCCCCCTGTGGGGAAAGAAGGCAAAGGCACAGTTAA
>CAVCTM010000040.1:0-17495 GCA_963605115.1 Pseudobutyrivibrio sp.
GGAGGAGGATTGTTAAGGAGGGACCCAATCGAAAGGGTCCCTCCTTAACTGTGCCTTTGCCTTCTTTCCCCACAGGGGGAAAGAAGGTCGCGTCCCGCGGACGCGAAACATATCAAATCCTCGCGCCGCGCACGGCGCGAAACCTATTCTATCCCCTCGCCCTTTTGGGCGAGAAAATCCCAAGCCTCGCTTTACCTCCCCAGATACCCCTCCAGCATCAGCGACGCTGCCACGGCGTCCACATTTTTCCGGTGGTCCTTCATCTTTTTCCCGTTCGCGTGCAGGATCGCGTGCGCCTCCACGCTGCTGCGGCGCTCGTCCCAGAGGACGGGGGTGAGTCCCGTTTCCGCCTCCAGCAGCTTCGCGAATGCGCGGGAAAGCTCCGCGCGCGGTCCCTCCGTGCCGTTCATATTCTTCGGCAGACCGAGCACCAGCGTGTCCACGCCGCGGACTTTCACCTCCTCCGCGATGCGCGCGGCGGCGCGGTGCATGTCGTGCTCCTGCATCGTGAACGCCTCGCCGCAGAGCATCCGCAGCGCGTCCGACACCGCAATGCCGATGCGCCGGTCGCCGTAATCGATCGCCATCACTCTGCCCATCTTTTTCTCACTCCAATCCGAAATATTCCCGCAGCGCGCCCGCCAGATAGAGCGAGCCCGCCGCGCAGACCATGCCGCGCCGCCCCGCGGCGCGCTTTGCCGTTTCCGCCGCCTCCGCCGCCGTTTCGCAGCATACAACGGGCTTTCCGTAAGGCGCCAGAAGCGCCGCCAGCGCCGCGGCGGGCAGCGCACGCGGACTCTCCGGCGCGGTGCAGACGAAGGCGTCCGCCGCCGGCGCGAGCGCGGCGCAGAAGCCGGCGGCGTCCTTGTCCGCGAGCATGCCGAGCAGCAGCACGCGGCGCGTGTCCGGGAAGTAATAGTCCAGATTCTCCGCGAGTGCCGCGGCGCACTGGGGGTTGTGGCCGCCGTCGATGATAAAGTCCGGCTCCCGCGCCGCGAGCTCGAAGCGCGCGCGCCAGCGCACGGCGGCGAGCCCCGTCTCCACGGCGGCGTCCGTCAGCTTTTTCCAGCCCCGCTCGCGCAGGATCTCGACCGCTTCGAGCGCGACGGCGGCGTTGCGCGCCTGATGGTCGCCCGCGAGCGGGAGGCGCAGCGGCGTGTCGTCGCAGTAGCAGAAGGTCTGACCGTCGAGCCCGTCGTCCAGCACCTCGATCTCGCCGAAGTCCGCGATGCGCAGGCTCGCGCCCACGGCGCGGCAGACGGCGGCGACCTCCGCCGCGACGGAGTCCTGCTCCGGCTCATACATCGCGACGGCGCAGCCGGGCTTGATGATCCCCGCCTTTTCCCGCGCGATAAGCTCCACGGTATCGCCGAGCAGCGCCGTGTGGTCGAGCCCGATGTTCGTGATCACGGCGCACTCCGGGCTTTCGATGATGTTCGTCGCGTCGAACCTGCCGCCGAGCCCGACCTCCAGCACCACGATATCGCAGCGCTGCGCCGCGAAATGCAGCAGCGCCGCCGCCGTCGTGCGCTCGAAGGCCGTAAGCGTCTCTTCGCTCTCCGCCTCCGCCGCGCGGACGCGCTCCGCCGCCGCCGCGAGGTCCGCGTCCGATATCTCCGCGCCGTTTACGCGGATGCGCTCGGAAAAGCGCAGCAGGTGCGGCGAGGTGAAAAGCCCCGTGCGATAGCCCGCCGCGCGCAGAACGGACGCGAGCATCGCCGCCGTGCTGCCCTTGCCGTTCGTCCCCGCAACGTGGACAAAGCGCAGCGCGTTCTGCACGTCGCCGAGCCGCGCCATCACCGCCCGCATCGGCGCAAGCGAAGGCGCCCCCGTCCGCGCCGGGGAGTAAATATAATCGAGTGCTTCCTGTGGAGTCATGGTTGAGGTCTCCTTTTTTAAAGGCTCCCGAAGTGCAAGGGGAGCTGGCGCGCGAAGCGCGACTGAGGGGTTGTAAGCTTATGAAAATGCCAAGCTTGGATGTTCCGGAAGCGTACAACCCTCCAGTCACGGCTGCGCCGTGACAGCCTCCCTTGCACTTCGGAGACCTTTAAAATCCGTATTTTTCCGCCGCTTTCAAACAACATATAGTATATCACCCGCACGCGGACTCCGCAAGGCGTTGTTTTGGCGAAAAAAGCGTCCGAAGCCCTTGAAAAATCAGCAAAAAATGCTTGACCGCGGGGGCGGGGTGTGTTATATTATGTATTACCTGTCGGCAGACAGGCTTGTTTTCGTGCGCAAAAGCGTGGGAAAATGTCTGGACTTCCGCTCAGGGAGGCAACAGGTCTGCTATAAGACCAAATCAAACAAGGAGGTGCCGAAAAATGGCTGCAGAGGCAAGAGTTAAGATCACCCTCAGATGCAATGAATGCAAGCAGAGAAACTACAACACGAAGAAGAACAAGAAGAACACCACTGATCGTGTCGAGCTGAAAAAGTATTGTCGTTTCTGCCGTAAGCATACGCTGCACAGCGAGACGAAGTAAGAGCTTCAGAAAGGACGTTTGCGATTATGGCAAAAGAAAAGGCAGTCGCCCCTACCACGAACGCCGTCAAGAAAGAGGACGTCAAGAAGCTCTCCTTCTGGAAGAAGGTCGCCAAGTGGTGGCGCGAGATGAAGAGCGAGCTGAAGAAGGTCGTGTGGCCGTCTTCCAAGCAGACCGTGAACAACACGGCTGTCGCTCTGGTCGTTATGGCGGTCTCCGCCATCGTGATCTGGGGCTTCGACGAGATCGCCCAGCTCATCGTGAAGACCGTTATCAGCATCGCGGGTTAAGCGAAAATGGCAGAAAATGCAAAATGGTATGTCGTCCATACCTATTCCGGCTATGAGAACGCGGTCGCTGCCGCGATCCTGAAGGCGGCGGAGAACCGCCGGATGCAGGACCTCATCCTTGAGGTGAACATCCCCATGGAGACCGTCACGGAGCACACCGACGCAGGCGAAAAGACCTATGAGCGCAAGGTGTTCCCCGGCTACGTTCTCGTGAAGATGATCCTCACGGACGAGAGCTGGCATCTTGTCCGCAACGTGAGAGGCGCGACCGGCTTCGTCGGGAGCGAGGGCAAGGCCATCCCCCTCACGGAGCAGGAGATCTACGCCCTCGGCGTGGAGCACAAGGAGATCATCGTCGGTTATGCGGTGGGCGACACCGTAAAGGTCACGGATGGCCCGCTGGAGGGCTTTCTCGGAACCGTGGAAGAACTCGACGCGGAGAAGGATCTTGTCCGCGTGGTCGTCTCGATGTTCGGCAGAGAGACGCCCGTCGATCTTGAGCTCGATCAGGTCGAGCCCGTACAAGAATAATTTCATCAGGAGGTGCACTTCAAGTGGCACAGAAAATAGTTGGTTACGCAAAATTCCAGGTCCCCGCAGGCAAGGCGACTCCCGCCCCCCCTGTCGGTCCCGCCCTTGGTCAGTATGGCGTCAACATCGGCCAGTTCACCAAGGACTTCAATGAGCGCACGAAGAACGACATCGGCATGATGATCCCGGTCATCATCACCGTCTACTCCGACCGTTCCTTCACCTTCGTCACCAAGACGCCCCCCGCAGCCCTGCTCATCAAGAAGGCCTGCGGCATCGAGCACGCCTCCGGCGTGCCCCAGCGCGACAAGGTCGCCACCATCAGCAAAGAGGACGTCCGCAAGATCGCCGAGCAGAAGATGCCCGACCTCAACTGCACTGACATCGACTCCGCCATCAGCATGATCGCCGGCACCTGCCGCAGCATGGGCGTCGTCGTCGGAGACTGAGAAGGAGGACGTACAAAATGTTTAGAGGTAAAAATTACAAAGAGAGCGCCAAGCTCGTTGACCGCGCGACCCTTTACGACGCAAAGGACGCGCTGGAGCTTGTCTGCAAGACCGCGAAAGCCAAGTTCGACGAGACCGTCGAGCTCCACGTCCGCCTCGGCGTTGACGGCCGCCACGCCGACCAGCAGGTCCGCGGCGCCATCGTCCTGCCGAACGGCACGGGCAAGACCGTCCGCGTCCTCGTCTTCTGCAAGGAGGACAAGATCGCCGACGTGCTCGCTGCCGGCGCCGACTATGCCGGCGGCATGGATCTCGTCGAGAAGATCCAGAAGGAGAACTGGTTCGAGTTCGACACCGTCGTCGCCTCTCCCGATATGATGGGCGTCGTCGGCCGTCTCGGTAAGGTCCTCGGTCCCAAGGGTCTCATGCCGTCCCCCAAGGCGGGCACCGTCACCCCGAACCTCGTGGGCGCCGTGCAGGAAGCCAAGGCCGGTAAGATCGAGTACCGTCTGGACAAGACCAACATCATCCACTGCCCCATCGGTAAGGTCAGCTTCGGCGCGGACAAGCTGATGGAGAACTACACTGCCCTCATCGGCGCCATCGTCAAGGCGAAGCCGGCTGCCGCCAAGGGTCAGTACATCCGCTCCTGCGTCGCCGCCTCCACCATGGGCCCCGGCGTCAAGATCAACGCGATGAAGCAGCTGTAAGATCGGCTGATCTGAAAAACCCCGTCCTTCGAGAGAAGGGCGGGGTTTTTGCGTTTTTCAAAAGCTTCCCCGCGCAGCGGGGATTTTATCCGCCCCTTTGGGCGGATTTCATTTTAAATTAGAGCTCTCCGAAGCACCCCCTTGGCTCTCCCTCTGGGAGAGCTGTCAGCCGAAGGCTGACTGAGAGGGCCCCGCGAAATCTCCGTTGCCCCTGCAAATCTGCACAAGCTGCGGGGGGTGCGGCGGCGCGGCGGGTCGGCGAATTGTTCAAACTTGCGTTTCGTTGCCACGGCAATGGAATTTTTTCGCCGGAATGTGCTATAATGCGTCTTGTAAGCACTGATACCCGCGGCGTTTTGCGGGGAAAACTTCACATTCTTTCTAAGTCCCTCCGCCTACCGAGCCGGTGCTCTACGGCGGGCTGACCGGAACGGCTCGCCGTTCCCGGCCGCGGTTTCAGAAATGGCTGCGGCACTCCGAATTTTGAGAGGAAAGAAACGCGGCGCGGCGGGGAGAAAAGCCTCCGGCGCGGTGCGCGGCACGGACCCATCATCGGTTTTGTCTAAGGGGACAAAGCCGATTTTTTGTTTTTAATTCGAGGACACCCGCCATGAACGACCGCCGCGGCGCAGAGCCGATCGAACTGCATACGCCCTCCGCCGCCCAGCCGGAGCGGGAGACGCCGCGCCGCGGCGGTGCGCTGACCGCGGGGCTTGCCGTCGCGCTCTTTTTTCTCTTCTGGGCGTCGCTGCTGCTGATGGCGCCTTACAGCCGCTTCCGCTTCACCCCCGCGTGGGTGTTTGAGCACGTCCGGGAGCGCTTTTCCGCGCTTTACGCCTTCCTGACCGGCGCGTCGGACGATTTCGCCGTCACGGTTTATCAATACCTCGCCGTGATGCTCGCGGGCGCGGCGCTCGCCGCCTGCGGCTGCATCTTCAAGGGCTCGTTCCGCAACGAGCTCGCGGGTCCCTCCACCATGGGCGTCATGGCGGGCGGCACGCTCGGCACGATGATCTATCTGCTCTGCTTCGTCTCCGCCGCGCCCGCGGCGTTCGGGGAGGCGGACCTCGCAGCGTGGGCAGCCCGCCCGCTCGCGGAGGCTTACGGACGCCAGCTTGCGGCGCTGCTCGGCTGCTGCGGCGGCGTTGCGCTCGTGCTGGGCGTCTCCGCCGCGGCGGGGCGCGGGCGACTGAGCTCCCCGGCAATGATCGTGTCCGGCTCGGTGCTCTCCGCCCTGACCGGCAGCGCCTCCCGGCTGCTGCAATACTATATCATTCTCTCCGACCCCGCGGACCCGCGCATCGACGCGATCCGCGACCTCAATATGGGCAGCTTCAACGCCGTCAACGGTCCGCTGCCGCTGCTGCTGATGGCGGTGCCCGTGCTGCTCTGTCTCGCGCTGCTGCTCGCGCTGCGCCGGCGGCTGAACGCCCTCTTCCTCGGCGAGGACGAGGCGCGCACGATCGGCGTGAATGTCCGGCAGCTGCGTTACGGGATGGTCGCCGCCGGGACGGTGATGACCGCCGTGATCGTCGCCTTCTGCGGGCATATCGGCTTTCTCGGCTATATGGTCCCCCTCATCGCGCGCCGGATCGCGGGCGCGGATATGGAGCGGCTGCTGCCGGTGTCCATGCTGCTCGGCGCGATACTGCTGACGATCGTCTATGACGCGGCGTATTTCTGCGGCATGACGGATTATCTGAACCTCTTCACGAGCGCCATCGGCGGCGCCTCGCTGCTCGTGCTCCTCCTGCGGAAGGGAGGCGATCGCCCATGCAGCTGACAAAGCGCGAGATGCGCGGCAGCTGGGACCTCGACCGGCGCAGGCTGCGCCGCCGCTATGCCCTCGCCGCCGCCGTCGCCGCGGCGGGCTTTCTGCTCTGCCTCTGCTTCCGCTATAACGCCTATTACTATGCGCAGAAGCTCACGCCCGGCGAAAACCTGCGCGCTTACGCGCTCGCGCTGCGGCTCCTCGCCGCGCGCATCACCGGCAGCGGGCTCGCCGAGCGGCGCGATGCGCTCATCGACGCCTTCGGCTCCGTCGCTTATTACGGCGCGCTCGCCCGGCTGCGCATCACGCTGAGCGCCTTCGTCTCCGGCGCGGCGCTCGCCGTCGCCGGTGCGGTGTTCCAGACCGCTTACCGCAACCCGATGGCGTCGCCGAACATCATCGGCGCGGCGGTCGGCGTGGATCTCGGCAACGTACTGGTCGTCGCGCTCTATTCCGCCGCCGCTTACGAGAATATTCTCCTGCGCTACCGCTTCTGCTACGGCTTCACCGCGCTCTGCGTCGGGCTCGTGTTCCTGTTCGGGCGGCTCGGCGGTGCGAAGCGGCAGGAAAATTACGGCACGGTCGAGATGATCATGGCGGGCTCCGTCGTGTCCCAGATCGTCCGGGTGTTTTCCATGTATCTGATGTATGAGCTGCCGGAGGAGGACCTGCTGCTCTATGAGGAGATCAGCCTCGGCACTTATCCGGACTGGAGCGCGCGCAGCACGGCGGTGTTTTTCATCGTGATGGCGCTCTCGCTGCTCCCGGTGCTCGCTATGCGCTGGCGGCTGAACGCGCTCGCGCTGCGCCACGCAGAGAGCCGCTCCCTCGGCGCGCCCGCCGGGGTGCTGCGCGTCATCGCCCAGCTCTGCGGCGTGCTGATGGTCACCTGCGCGATGATCCACCGCGGCGAGGTCGGCATGCTCTCGCTCGTCGTCCCCTGCGCCGTGCGGCGCTTTATCGGCTCCGATTTCCGCCATCTCTGCTGCTTCAGCGCCCTCGCCGGGGGCACGCTGCTGATGCTCTGCGACCTCGCGGCGTCCTTTATCTATATTGCGGACGCGCCGCTGCCCGTGACCTTCGTCATCGAGCTGGTGCTGATCCCCGTCTTTCTGGTCATCCTCGCAAAGAGCGGGAGGGCAAGCCATGCAATTTGAACTGAGAAACGTCAGCTGCGGCTACCGCGCCGCGGCGCCCGTTGTGAAAAATCTGAGCCTCTCGCTGCAAAGCGGGGACATCTGCTGCATTTTAGGTCCGAACGGTGTCGGGAAAACGACGCTTTTCCGCACGATGTTAAAGCTCATCCCGCCGCTCACCGGCAGGGTCATTGTCGACGGGGAGGACATCTCCGGCTGGAAACCCCAGCGGTTAGCGCAGAGCCTCGCCTATGTCGCGCAGGCGCACACGCTCGATCTGCCCTACCGGGTGCGGGAGGTCGCCATGATGGGGCGTCTCGGCAGGCTCGGACCCATGGCGCGCCCCGGTCTGCGCGACCACGAGATCGTGGAGCAGGCGCTGGAGGACGTCGGCATCCGCCGCCTGCGGGACGCGCTCTATACCGAGCTCTCCGGCGGCGAGCGGCAGCTGCTGATGATCGCCCGCGCGCTCTGCCAGCAGCCGCGGCTGCTCGTGATGGACGAGCCGACCGCGAGTCTGGACTACGGCAACATGATAAGCGTGATGGAGACGATCCGCCGTCAGGCGGCGGCAGGGCTCTGCGTCGTGTTCACGAGCCACATGCCGGACCAAGCGTTTATGTGCCGCGCAAAGACCGCGCTGCTGCTGCGCGGCAGTCCGCCCGTCTTCGGCGGCTGCGACGAGGTCATCACCGAGAAAAATCTTTTTGAAGCATATCACACGAAGATCCAGATCTTAGAGGTCATCGGCGCGGACGGAACGCCCCTGAAGGCGGTCGTCCCGCGCATCACGGAGGAAAACGCATGATGAACCAGACCGAAACGCTCCGCCCGGAGGACGAGACCGTCCTGACCGAGGCGGAGGCAGCCGCCGCGGGCGCGGAGATCGCCCGCATCACAGAGAATATCGAGACCGTTATCAAGGGCAAGAAGCGCCAAGTGGAGCTCGTCGTGCTCTGCCTGCTCGCCGAGGGGCATGTGCTCATCGAGGACATCCCCGGCGTGGGCAAAACGAGCCTTGTCTCCGCCCTCGCGAAAACAGTGGACTGCGGCTTCCAGCGCATCCAGTTCACCCCCGACGTCATGCCCTCGGACGTCACGGGCTTTTCCGTCTATAACCAGAAAAGCGGCGAATTTGAGTTCCGCCCCGGTGCGGCGATGAGCAATATCGTCCTCGCCGACGAGATCAACCGCGCCTCCGCGAAGACCCAGTCGGCGATGCTGGAGATCATGGAGGAGCGGCAGGTGACGGCGGACGGCCACACCTATCGCCTGCCCCCGCCCTTTATGGTGCTCGCCACCCAGAACCCCATCGACTCGCTCGGCACCTATAAGCTGCCGGAGGCGCAGATCGACCGCTTTATGGTCAAGCTCTCGCTCGGCTATCCGGACTTTGACGACGAGCTCGCCGTGGTCAGCGCCGGGCGCAAGGCGAAGGCGGAGCTCCGCCCCGCAGCGGACGCCGCGGAGGTCAACGCCCTCATCGCCCGGTGCCGCCGCGTGCGCGTGGACAAGGCGGTCGCCGCCTATATCGTGCGCATCGCGGAGGCGACGCGCAGCCACGCGGACATCCGCCTCGGCGCGTCGCCGCGCGGCAGCATCGCCCTTTACGCGCTCTCCCGCGCCTATGCGCTCTCGCGCAGCCGCAATTTTGTCCTGCCGGACGACGTGAAGGCGGTCGCGCCGCAGGTCCTCGCCCACCGGCTCATCCTGACGCAGGCGGCGAAAACGGAGAAAAAGGACCCCGCCGCGCTCGTCCGCGCCATTTTGGGGCAGGTCGTCGTGCCCGTCGGGACCGCGCGATGAGGCGCGTTTTCTCCGCGGCAGGGCGCTGGCTCGCGCTGCTCATCGTGCTCGCGCTCGCCGCGCTGCCCGCGGTGTTTTTGAGCGACGCCGCCGCTTATCTCCCGGCGCTCGTGCTGCTCGCGCTGGGGCTGCTTTCGCTCATCTCGCTGCTGATACTGCGCGCATCGCTCCGCGTCAGCGCCGGGGGCGGGGCGGTGCAGTGCCGCCGCGGGGAGCGCGCCCGGATCGCGCTTACGATCGAAAACCGCGCGGCGGTCCTCTGCCCCTGCGCCGCGGCGCGGGTCTACGTCTCCGACCCCCTCGGCGCCCACAGCCGGACGCGCGACGTGCGCTTCGCCATCGGCGGGCGCGGGCGCGTGGAGCTCGATCTTTCGATGGAGCTGGACCATATCGGCTGCTTCCGGCTGGGGATCGAGCGCGTGGAGCTCCGGGGCTTTTTCGGCATCGTGCGCCTCGGCGTTCCGGTCGGCGCGAGTCTGGAGGCGGTCGTGACGCCCCGCGTGCGCGCGCTCGACGCGCTCCGCAGCCCGGACGACGCGCTGACCGAGACCGCGGCGGAGACCGGCATCACCACCGCCGGCGGCAGCGACTACACCGGCGTCCGCGCCTACGCGCTGGGCGATCCGATGAAGCTCATCCACTGGAAACTCTCCGCCCACAGCCGGGAGTATGTCACAAAGCTCCGGGAGAGCAGCCGCCGGCAGGAGTTCGCCGTCATCCTCGACCTCGCCGCGCCCGCGATGGAGCGGGAGAGGCTGCTGGACCTCGGCGACTGTCTCGTCGAGACGGCGCTCTCGCTGATCGCCGAGGCGTCGTCGCTCGACGCGGGCTTTTCCCTGCTCTATGCCGACCGTGCCGGCGCGCCCGCGCGCGCCATGCCCGCCGGGGAGGAAGACGCCGCGGAACTCGTCCGCGCCCTCGCCCCGGTCACGCCGGAGCCGGACGCCGCGTTTCCGGACGCTTACCAGCTTCTCCGGCAGGAGGGGCAGGGGCTAAACCGCAGCGGCACCGTCGCCGTCGTCACGGCGCGCATCACGGACGCGCTGGTGGAGGAGCTGCTGCTCGTCCGGTCGGCGCAGCGGCGCAGCCCGATGCTCTTTTTCGTCGTCCCCGCCGAGTGGAGCCGCCGCGAGGTGGAACGCGCGAGTGCGCCGCTGCGCCGTCTGGACGGCGCGGAGATCCCCTATCTCGTCGTTTCCACGGCGGAGAATTTCAAAGCCCGCGCGGGCGGGGAGGGGGCGGCATGAAGCGCTATTGGATCCTCGCGCTGCCCGATGCGCTGCTCTGCGCGGTGCTGACGGCGAGCGCCGTCCCCGCCGTCTGCTCCGGCTTCGTGCTGCGGGACCCGTTTTCCGCGAGCGCGGTGTTCATCGAGCTTTGCAGTCTCGCTCTGCAGCTGCTTTTCGCGCTGCTGGCGCGGCGGAAGACCGCCGTCCGGCTCGGCATCGGGCTCGGCGCGGCGCTCGCCGTCGGGATCTTTGTCTATCTGCGCCTGCACGGTCCGCTCGCCGGCGAGACGGCGGAGAGTGCCTTTCTCTTCGCGCTCATCGAGCTTATCGCGGCGCTGCTGGTGTTCCTGCTGGGCAGGAGCCGCGCCGGGATCGCCGCGCTGTTTCTGGCGGGGAGCTGGCTTTGCGCGGGCTGCCGTTTTCTGCAATTCCCCGCGCCCGCGTGGTGCATTTACGTCTTTCTCGCCGCTGCCGCGGCACTTTTCCTGCTGCGTGTCTGTGCGGTGGGCGCTGCGCGCTCGGAGCTCGGCGGCGAGGTGCGCGCGGGACACGTCTTACAGCCGCTGCTGCTCGCCGCTGCCGCGCTCGCCGCGGCGGTGGGGCTCTATTTCGGCGTCATCGCGCCGCTCCGCCCGCCGGCGCGGGACTTGAAGCTCATCACGGAGCTGCGCTCCATGGAGCTGCTTCAGGTCCTCGGCGTGGCGACGACGGAGACGGTGCTGGACCCGGAGCTGCGCTCCGACGCGCCGCCGGAGGAGACCGAGCGGAGCGACGAGCGCGGCGATGACCCCTCCGACGCGCCCGACGGACAGGACGACACCCTTCCGGACACGCAGCCGGAGCCGGGCGAAACGCTCGCGGAGACAATCTCCTCCGCGCTGCGCGAGGCTGCCGAGGCGGTCCGCTATGACGGCGCGCTGCGCTCGCGGCTCTGGCTGCTGCTCCTGCTCCCCGCCGCGCTCGCGGCGGCTTACGCGCTGCGCTTTGCCCACCGCCGCCGCTGGCGGCGGCGCATCCGCGGACTGCCGCGGGAGGAGGCGGTCCGGCGCTATTACGGATTTTTCCTCTCGCGCCTCACCCGCGCCGGGCTGAAGCGCCCGCCGGAGCGCACGCTGCGCGAATACGCCGCGGACTGCCGCGTCCGGCTCGAACCCTTCGAGACCTGCGGCGTCGCCTTCGCGGAGCTGACCGCGGTCTATGAGCGCGTGGCCTACGGCGGCGGCAGCGTCGGCGAGGAGGAGCTTGTCCGCTTTGAACGCTTTTTTGACGGGTTTTACCCTGCCCTGCGCCGCGAGCTCGGCGCGGTGCGCTATTACCTGCGGGCGTTCCGTTTCTGAGCGATCAACACGCCCCCGAAAGGGCGTTCTGGTTGATATATTTTCTAAAAAAAGGAGAAAACCACCCATGAAAAACAGCAAGAAGATCTTAGCTCTCCTGCTGGCGCTGGTGATGGTCTTCGGTCTCGCGGTCACTGCCGCCGCCGACGACATCACGGCGTCTCAGGAGCAGACCCAGACCTACACCTATCCCGCGCCGACCGCGCCCATGACCGTCGACGAAAACGTCGTCACCGCGAGCGCCCACCGCGCGGCGTCCCCGATCCTCGGCATGCTGGGCGTCAACGCCACCTCCGGCTTCGGCATGATCAACGGCGGCGCGCCCGCCGACCTCGCCGCCGCCCAGAGCAGCGCCGCCCTCGGCATCTGGGGAAGCTCCTTAAACGAGAGCCCGGACCCCTATTACTGGAACTATTTCTATAACTATTACGCCGCCGCGAACGGTCTCGCCGTCGCCGAGGACGCCCTCGTGAACGCGAACGTCGCCGCGAGCCCCGTCGCCGCGGACAAGACGCTTCTGGAGGAGTACGGCAACGTCTCCGTCTCCCTCTCCACCCGCCCCGACATCCTCGTCGGCTGCTCCAGCGCCAACAGCGGCACCGATGTGGACGGCTATAACGACCAGCTCGCCACCATCCGCGCCTTCGCGAAGGACTCCCCCTACTATCAGGAGGGCGACGAGAGCTACTCCCCGAAGCTCGTGAGCTATCAGACCACCACCATCAAGGAGATGATCTGGTCCGTCCACCAGCTCGCGGACGCCATCGCCGAGGTCCAGACCGCGACCGGCAAGACCACCCGCTACGGCGACGTGCAGAAGATCGCCGACGACTATGAGGCGTATGTCTACGGCATCATCGCCTACACACAGCAGCAGCTCGCCGCGAAGGGCCTTGCGCCGAAGACCGTCGCGGTCGTGACCGCCATCAATGACGACGGGACTTACACCCTCGCCGACTCCATCTCCCGCAGCGCCACCTCCCTCGTCCGCGCCTATGAGTACACCATGACCACCTGCGGCAGCCTCGTCGACGAGATCGGCGGCACCGTCGCGACGCTCGACCAGCTGCTCAGCGCCGACGCCATCGTTACCATCAACAACCAGAACATCAACCAGAACACCCTTCTGGAGTCCTTCGGCGAGAAGACCTATGACGGCATCCTCGTCACCAACACCCCGTCCACGCTCTACGGCATGACCATGAACTCCGTCGAGAACGCCATGGGCTATGCCTACATCATCGGCAGCATCTACAGCGACGTGCTCGACCTCGACCCCGTGGAGCTCTGCGCTTACTTCTACCAGCACTTCTGGCACATCAGTGACCTCGACAGCCTCGCCACCGTCGTCAAGACCAACTTCGCGAGCACCATCCTGCCGAAGGGCGTCAGCGCGACGCTGACCGCCGATTACAGCGAGGCGAAGATCCAGTCCAAGATCGACAGCGGCATGGCTTACCTCGCCGCGAACCCCGGCGAGTTCACCGGCGCCAACTTCGCCAAAATCGGCATGGGCGCGCTCTACAGCGACGTCGCCGAGTCCCAGTGGTACTATGAGCCGGTCCTCTATGCCACCACGAACGGTCTCTTCAAGGGCAACGGCGACGGCACCTTCGCGCCGACGCAGAGCATGACCGCGGCGCAGCTCGTTCAGGTCCTCTGCCGCGTCGTGAACGGCGAAGACCCCGCCCCCGTCGAGGGCGGTCAGTGGTATGACGCCGCGAAGAACTGGGCGGTCGAGAACGGCCTCGTCAGCGCCGAGGGCTTCGACGCGAACGCCGCCGTCACCCGCGAGGACTTCATCACCATGTTCTATAAGGCGGTCGCCCTGACCGGCAAGTATGACATGGACGTCACCGCCGACATCACCGGCGCGGCGGACTACGCCGCGCTCGATCCCGCCAACCTGACCGCCATCTCCTGGGCAGTCGGCAGCAAGCTCATCATCGGCACCGGCGAGGGCAGCCTCACCATCGCCCCGGCAAGCAGCATCAACCGCGCCGAGGTTTGCACGATGCTGATGCGGTATTACCAGAACCAGACGCAGGACCAGACGCAGGGTCAGGGTCAGGGTCAGGGCCAGGGCCAGAGAGGATAATTTCCGACCAACGCAATCTTTCGGGGCGGCTTCCGCCGCCCTGAGAGCGCCGCGATTTAAAGGCTCCCGAAGTGCAAGGGGAGCTGGCGCGGCGAAGCCGCGACTGAGGGGTTGTTACCAAGCTGCCGAAAACGCCAAGCCCGGATCTCCCAGCAGCTTACAACCCTCCAGTCAGCGCTGTGCGCTGACAGCCTCCCTTACACAGGGAGGCCTTTAAACCGCCGCCCTGAGAGATCCGCTCCGGAGAGGGCGTCTGGCTTCAGGCGTCTTCTCCGGAACCGATCTTTTCCGCATTCTTTTGGAGGATGATTTTTTCTATGAAGCGAGTTTTGACCGCCCTGCTCGCGCTGCTGATGTGCTTGCCGCTCGCCGCCTGCCGGGAGAGCCCCGTGCTGCATGAGGTGCGCTATGAGCAGAGCGCGCCGGAGCCGGACGAGAACGAGGAGATGCTCGATCCGGAGGAGACCGGCGAGCCGGACGAGCAGTTCGATAACGAGCCGGACGACACCGCCGAGACCGCGCGCGGCGAGGAGCACGATCAGGGACTTGCCGACCCGGAGCCGACGGAGCCCGCGGCGCCGAGCGCGCTCGATACCGCCTTTGACCCCAACGCGAGCGGCGACTGGCAGTCCCCGGACGCGCCGGGCGGCGAGGCGCAGGCCGCCGGGGGCGAGGTGCCCGACGGGGAGCCGGAGGACCCCGGCGACAGCGAGGAAGCGCCGCCTGAGCCGGAGGCCTCGGACGCGCCCGCCGCGAAGCAGCTCACGGACGCCGCCGGGCGGCTCGTGGAGCTCCCGGAGCACGCGGAGCGCCTCAGCGCCGTTGGCTGGGCGGCGCAGCTCACGGCGCTGCTGGGCGGCGTCGACGCGCTCGCCGCGGCGGACAGCGATTTTCTCGCCTCCCCGCTCGCGCAGGCGGCGTTCCCCGGACTGGACGCCGTGCCCTGCCTCTGGTACGGCAGCGGCGACGGCTGCATGACGGACGCGCAGTTCGCCGCGCTGCTGGACGCCGCGCCGGACGTCTGCTTCGAGGTGAGCGGTGCGCACACCTTCACCGCCGCGCAGGTCACGGCGATGGAGGAGGCGGGCGCCATCTATTTCGTCCTGCCCCAGCTCACAGGGCTCGACGCGCTGACGCAGGCGGCGGGGCTCGTCGCCGAGATCCTCGGCACGGACGAGGCACGCGCCGCAGCCGCGGCTTACTGCGGCTGGGCGGAGCAGACCGTGAGCGCCGCGAAGGGCGCGGCGGACTGCACGAGCCTTTACATCGCGGACTGGGACGACGGCGCGTCCTATGTCCTCGACCACACCCGCGGCGTGCTGAACGCCGAGGGCAGCGGGCTCGCGATGGCGTGCTCGCCGCGCCGCCCGCAGTTTATCGGCGGCATCATGCGCACGGTCGGCGTCGTGAACGAGTCGACCCGCATCATGAGCACCCACCGCGACGCCGATTACGTCTACGTTGCGCCCATGTTCCACCAGTTCGACGCCGCCGTGAGCGGCAGCCGCGCGGTCTATTATTCCGGCGCGGGTGAATACGGCTCCGCCTTCGACCTCTTCGTCGCCCGCATGGTGAGCGACACGGTCTATTACCAGCTCGGCAGCGCGGCGTTCCCCGCCGTCATCGCCGCGAACGCGGAGGTGAAGGCGAAGATAGAATCGGACTGGTTCTGGCAGTACCACCCCTCGGACGCGAGCGGCTATGTCGCCGTCTCCGGCGAGAGCTTTTACTGCGGCGTGATCGGGGAATATGAGATTTACACCGTCCCGCAGGGGATGGGAAGCTGGGCGGAGGGCAGTCTGGACGCACCGCTGCTGGCGCGCTGGCTCGGCGCGAAGTTCGGCGGCGCGGAGATGGAGACCGTCCGCGCGGAGACGGCGGCGTTTTACCGCGAATTTTTCGGGCTGGAGCTCAGCGAGCGCCAGCTGGACGATATTTTTGGAGGATCGGAGGAGACACCATGACCGAGATCAGACCGGATATTCGGATCCTGCGGGAGCACGCGCTCTTCACGGGCTTTTCCGAGGCGGAGCTGCGCGAGCTGATGAGCGTTCTGCGCGGCAGGTTTTACGCCTTCGAGCGCGGCGAGCGATTGAACGACGCCTTTGACCGGAGCTGCCCCCACGCCTTTTTCTATCTTCTGGGCGGCAGCCTCGTCCTCGGAAAATACGACGGGCAGGGCAATCAGGTGGTCCTCGACTTCGCGTGGCCCGGCTATCTGCTGGGCTATTACGGGGTGCTGACCCCCGCGTCCTTCGAGGAGCTCCACATCGTCGCGAGCGCGCCGGGGCAGATCCTCTTTTTCGACCCGGAGCCGCTGCGCCTCCCGCTGGGTCAGACCCTGCTGCTCGCGCGGCTGGAGAAGAACATGATGCGTCTGCTCGCCCAGCACAGCTGGCAGCTGATGAAAAAGACGGAGATCCTCTCCAGCCACACGCTGCGGAAAAAGATCCTCGCCTTCCTCTCCGCCCAGCGCGAGCGCTGCGGCAGCAGCGAGTTCGATCTCCCGATGAGCCGCCGCACCCTCGCCGATTACCTCTATGTGAACCCCAGCGCCCTCTCCCGCGAGCTCGGAAGACTCAAGCAGGAGGGTGTTCTGGACTTCCGGCGGAACCACTTCAGGCTGAAGGACTGAAGGGGGCTTGCGCTCTCCCCCGGCTTTGTGGTAACATGGAGCGCCGGTCCGGGACCGGCGGAGGGGGGGAGACCCGATGCAGATCAGTCAGTTTTTTCAGAACGGAGACATCCGGGGCGCAATCGCCTACATGCGCGCTCACGCGGAGTTCCGGGACTCTCTCCCGGCTTACACCGCGCTTTTTGAGAACTGCGAATACCGCAGCTACGACGTGCCGGAGGCGCTGAACGGCATCCTGCGCCTTTACCAGATCTATTACCGCGAGGTCTTTTACTGCAGCGCGCCGGAGGCGGAGGCGGCGGAGCGACTGCTCGCCGGACTGCGGGCGGCGGTGAACGCGCCGGGGGGCGGACGAGGCGCTTCTGGCGGAGCGGCTCCGCGCGGCGTTCGCCGCGGCGGACTATACGGTCAACATCCTCCGGGGCTTCGTGTTCCGGAGCTGGATGGATTATCTGACCTTCGGCAGATTCGGCACGGGCGGCTGGACCTCGCCCGACGGCACGATCAACTGTGTCGAGCAGGCGTATGATTTTGAAAGCGAGCGCTTTCTCGTCTCGCTTTTGAAGCACGAGGCGCAGCACGCCGCGGATATGCGCCGCTTCCCGGAGATCCGCCCCGCGGAGCTGGAATACCGGGCAAAGCTCGTGGAGCTGCATTATTCCGGCGATCCGGGGCTGCTGCAAAAGTTCCTCGCGGAGGCGGACGAGACCCGCCCCGGCGACAGCCACGCCGCCGCGTCCGCCCGGCTCCGCCGCGAGCTCGCGGACACGGACGCGGCGGACCTCCCCGCCGTCCAAGCCCGCGCGCTGGCGCTGCTGAACGCGAACACGCGGGAGCTGGAGGAGAAGTGCGGGGGATGAGGCGCCGCATGGATAAGCCCCCTCCCCGCGCAAAAAAGGAGACCGCCTCCGGCGGTCTCCTTTTTTCCTATTTCAATAGGCCTTTGTAAACCTCCGAAAACGCAGTAATATCAATGGTTTCGGAGCATACGACCTGTTAATTTTCCTCCACTTTTAT
>CAVCTM010000041.1:0-17400 GCA_963605115.1 Pseudobutyrivibrio sp.
TCCCCTTACACAGGGGAGCCTTTAAAGGGTGCCGCTTCGCGGCAACAATTTTAAACCGCACCAGCCCCGACCTTAGGGGGAATCCAAGGGGGTCGTCAGACCCTCTTGGTCGTTCAGGAAAGGAGGGTGTCGGGAGGAAAACCCATTCGAAAGGGTTTTCCTTCTGACCGCGCCTTTGCTTACTTTCCCCGCGAGGGGCAAAGTAAGTCGCGTCCCGCGGACGCGAAACTTATTCAATCTTAGCGCCGCAAGGCGCATTCAACTTTTCTACCCCCCGCGCCCATGGGACGCGAAAACCCTTGACTCAAACCCGCCAGATCTTCTCCGCGTACTCGCGCACGGCGCGGTCGGCGGAGAACTTTCCCGCGGCGGCGATGTTCAGCAGGCACTTTCTGCCGAACACCTCGCGGTCGGTCCAGTCGCGGAGGGCGCGCAGGCGCGTCTCCGTATAGCTGCGGAGGTCATAGAGCACATAGTACTGGTCCGCGCGGTTCCAGTCGATGCCGTCGAGCAGGGAGTGCCAGAGCTCGCGCAGACCGTCGTCGGTCTCCACCGTGCCGTCCACCAGCGTGTCGACCACGCGGCGGACGCGCTCATCCTGCTCGTAGATGTCGCGGGCGCGGTAGGAATTTCTGATGCGGGTGATGTCCTCGACCGTCGCGCCGAAGATGTATTCGTTCTCCCGTCCCGTCTGTTCCGCGATCTCGACGTTTGCGCCGTCGAGCGTGCCGAGGGTGACGGCGCCGTTCAGCATCAGCTTCATGTTGCCGGTGCCGCTCGCCTCCGTGCCCGCCGGGGAGATCTGCTCGGAGATGTCCGCCGCGGGGATGATGTGCTCGGCATAGGAGCAGTTGTAGTTTTTGACGAACACGACCTGAAGCTTGCCGCGGACGTCCGGGTCGCGGTCGATGAGCGCCGCAATGCGGTTTACATAACGTATAATGCTTTTGGCGCGGCGATAGCCCGGCGCTGCCTTCGCGCCGAAGAGGAACACGACCGGCGGCAGGTCCGTGATCCTGCCCTCCTTGACGCCGAAGTAAATGTCCATGATGGACAGCGCGTTCATCAGCTGGCGCTTATACTCGTGCAGGCGCTTGACCTGCACGTCGTAGACGGCGTTCGTTGGGATCTCGACGCCCTCATGGGCGCGGATGACGGCGGCGAGCTGCTGTTTTTTCTGGAACTTCACGCCGTGGAAGCGCGCGATGAGCGCGCTGTCGATGCTCTCCCGCAGCGCAGACAGACGATCAAGGTCCGTAATAAATCCCTTCCAGCAGCAGTCCTCCAGCAGCGCCGTCAGCTCCGGATTGCAGAGGCCGAGCCAGCGGCGGGGCGTGATGCCGTTTGTGACGTTCAGGAATTTGTCCGGATAAACGGCGGACCAGTCGCGGAAAATATCCTGCCGGATGATCTCGCTGTGGATGCGGGCGACGCCGTTGACGTGCTCGCTCATATAGACGGAGAGGTTCGCCATGTGCGCGGTGTTGTCGCGCACGACGAAAAGCTCCGGGTGCTCCGCATGGAGGTGCTCCTCGATGCGGCAGAGAATGTCTGCGATCTCCGGCACGACGGAGCGCAGGAGGTTGAGGTCCCATTTTTCGAGCGCCTCCGCCATCACGGTGTGGTTCGTATAGTTGAAGCAGCGCTTCGCGATGTCGAACGCGGCGTCGAAATCGAGCCCCTCGCGCTGGAGCAGGCGGATCAGCTCCGGGATGCTCATCGCCGGGTGCGTGTCGTTCAGCTGGACGCTGACGAGCTCCGGCAGGCGCGTGAGGTCGCCGCCGTGGTTTTCCTTGAACGAGCGCAGGATATCCTGAAGCGAGGCGCTGGAGAGCACATACTGCTGCTTGATGCGCAGGCGCTTGCCCTCCCACTCCGTGTCGTTCGGGTAGAGCACGCGGGTGATGTCCTCCGCCTTGTTCTTCGCGGCGAGCGCGCGCTGATAGTCCTGCGCGTTGAACGCGTCGAAATCGAGCTCCTCCGGCGCTTCGCACTGCCAGAGGCGCAGGGTGCAGATATTGCCGTTCTGATAGCCGATGACGGGCACGTCGTAGGGCACGGCGAGGATGGAGTGGTCCGGGAAGTCGATGCGCACGGTGTGCTTATAGCGGCGGACGGACCACGGGTCGCCGAACTTTTCCCAGTCGTCCGCGAGCTCGCGCTGGCTGCCGTGCTCATCGAAGCTCTGGCGGAAAAGCCCGAACTTATAACGCAGACCGTAGCCCGTGAGGGGGATCTCCTGCGTGGCGGCGGCGTCCAGATAGCAGGCGGCAAGGCGACCGAGCCCCCCGTTTCCAAGCGCCGCATCCTCGATTTCCTCCATGCAGGCAATATCGACACCCTTTTCGGCGAATAGGCGCCTCATTTCGTCCAATATCCCGAGGTTATAGAGGTTGGAGTAAACAAGCCTTCCGATGAGATACTCGGCAGAGAAATAGTAGGCGTGTCGCCCTTGCCCGCGGCGATGCTTGCAATTGGACCATGTCTCACTGATGCGCATCATCAGGACGTTCGCAAGACTGTCATGCAGTTCCACCGCGCCGGCGTCTTCAAAGGTCATGTCGTGCCGAAGCTTGAGGTAGATGGCGGTCTCCGTAACAAGTTTGCTGCAATCAATTCTCATAAAAATGCTCCTGTTTTTCTTACTTGCATTTCCGGGCAGGCGCGCGGCACCGCGGCCGACTCACCGGAGTCGGCCGCGGGAGGGGAATTATGTTTCTGCCGGATTATCCAGCGTGGACCGTAACATCCAGCGTTCTGGAATCCATTTCATAGCCGTCATCCGTATGGTAGACGATCGTGATTTGTGAACGTCCGACGCTCAGCGGTGTCAGAGAGAGCGGGATGCTGTAGCTGTCCTCCCAGACGCCCCAGCTGCAAGAAACCACGGATGGATCGGAGATATAATAGCTCACATAGTTGTTGCGGCTCAGATCATCCGGAACCGCCCGGATCTCAACGCTGTAGGTTCTGCCCAGATAAGTTTCCACAGCACTGCTGCTCAACGAGAGTGTGCCCTTCGGTCCGTTTTCCGACACCGCAGCCGTCACCGTAACCAGAATGGTCTGGCTGTCAAGCATTATCCCATCCTCCGTGTATAGCCAGATATCCACAGATGTGCTGCCAAGTCCTTCCGGGTAGAGTATAAGATTGATAGAGTTGAAATCACCGTCCCAGCCGCTCCATTTAGACCAGCCTCCCGTTACCACAGCCGGGTCTCCGATGGAAAACTCCACCTTAACCGTGCCGCTCCCCTCATAGTATACACTGATTGGGAATTCAGTGCTCTCCGCCATAACGGGAACGTCGACCTCGTAGCCCTGAAACAGCAGGCTGCCGAATTCGGCGTAGGTGATATTGCTCAGCGGCGTTAGACTGCCGCTCCGAAAGCCCTCCAGATAATACATGGGCAGCGCAAGATTGAGATTCTGTCCCTCGGAGTAGGTGGCTGTTGTGATACCGAGAACCTCGCCGTACTTATTCACGAGTGCGCCGCCGCTGCTGCCTGAAGAAATGGCTGCCGTGGTTTGGATATAACGCATATCCCCGTACTTGTGGTTTGGATTGGAAATAATGCCGGGGGAAAACGTCTTTTGCAGAGCCAAAGGATAGCCGATGGCATAGACCGCCGCACCACCGACGGCGCCCTCCGTTTCAGCAATACTAAGAGTCTGGTAACCGGTGCCCTCAATCTGGAGCACAGCCCAGTCCTCCGCTTCACTGTAATCGTAGACACCAAGCACGCTGCGGACCGCCGCAGCATCGTCAAAGTCCCCCGTGGCGGAGAGCGTCACCTTCGCACTGGAAGCGCCGGAGATAACGTGAAAGTTTGTCACAGCCAATCCGGACTCTGTCAGGAAAAAGCCGCTGCCCCACGCAAGAACGTTGCCAAGCCCGTCGTAGGTCTCCACCTTGAACACGGCAGGCGTACACAGCTCGTAGAGCTCCTCCGTTGAAAGTACCCGGTGGGTGTGCGCACTCGTCACAAGCGCGGTGCGTGTGCTCTCATTATATCCCACCTTGAAGCCTATATAGTCGGCAAGATCGCGGAGCTTAAAATAATTATTTCCGCCGATATTGTAGACGGAAAGGCCCTCCACAACGCTGCCATTGACCGTGATGAGCTGGCTGCTCTGGCAGGCGCTGACTGATTTGTCATCACCTATCTCCAGTTCTCCGCCGATTGCGGTATAAGCCGCACCGGAATGGATGCTGACCGTATCAGTTGCCTCGTCATAGCCGACAGAAAACTGGCTCTCCGTTCCGCTCAGCGCCATTGCCAGATCGCGCAGCTTAAAATAGTTGAAGCCGTCGACATTGTATTTTTCGCAGTTCACAGTCAGACCATCTACCGAAAGGAGCTGGTCCGAAAGCGCCGCAGAAAAAGCAAAGCCGGGGATCGCCAGAGCCAGCAGAAGCGACAGTATGAGCAGGAAGGAAGCAAATTTTTTCATTGGAAGCACTCCTCTCTCTTTTTTCAATCCTACTCTACCATTTCTTCTCTGAAAATGCAACCGGCAGCGCCAGAAAAATGGGCGCTGCCGGTTTTTTTTGAACAAATCAGTCGTTCGTGTAATTGTCAAAATAGCCCTGAATGAGAATGATGGGCGTGCCCTTGTCGCCGCTGCCGCTCGTCAGGTCGCAGAGGGAGCCGATGAGGTCGGTCAGGTGGCGGGGCGTGGTGCCCTCGGAGACCATGTTGCCGACGAGACTGCTGCCGTCCTTCGCGGAGATGCGGCCCTTGATCGCCTCGCGCAGCTCCTCGCCGCTGAGGTCGCTGAAGTCGTTGTCCGCGAGATACTTCAGCTTCAGCTCGTTCGGCGTGCCGACGAGACCGGCGGTGTAGCCCGGAGAAACGACGGGGTCCGCGAGCTCCCAGATCTTGCCGCAGGGGTCCTTGAACGCGCCGTCGCCGTAGACCATCGCCTCGATCCGCTTGCCCGTTGCGGCGGAGAGCCGGTCGCCGATCGCCTCCGCGACCTCCATGCAGTTGACCGGGAAGAGCTTGACCGTGTCCTCCGTGGCCTTGTTGCTGCCGAGCAGACCGTAGGTCGGGTTACAGCCGCTGCCGCCCACCGGCGCGGTCATGATGTCGTCCAGCCCAAGGGCGACGCGGGCGCCGCCGGCGAGCAGAAGACGCTTGCTGCGCGCGCGGGTGTGGATATCGCAGGTGATAACGGTGTCGGTATAGTCCAGAATACGCTGGACATGGTTTGCGAAGATGACCTCCGCCTCCGCGCCCTGCGCGCGGATGAGGTCGGAGTAAAAGGCAACGTAGTCCACGCCGGTGAAGGGGTGGACGGCGGAGCCGAAGTGGTGGCGGAACTGCTCCTCGTTCAGCACGTCGCGGTAAGGATCGAGGCCCGCGGCGTCCACATCGTCCAGACTGACGAGGTGGTTGCCGACCTCGTCGGACGGGTAGGAGAGCATGAGCACGACCTTCTTGCAGCCCGCGGCGATGCCGGAGAGACAGACGGAGAAGCGGTTGCGGCTCAGGATCGGGAACACGACGCCGACGGTGCCGCCGCCGGTCTTTTCCCGGACGTCCGCCGCGATCTGTTCCACGGTGCAGTAGTTGCCCTGCGCACGCGCCACGACGGATTCCGTCACCGCCACGACGTCCCGGTCGCGGGGGGTGATGGAGTTTTCCGCCATAGCCTCCAGCACGGCGTTCACGGTGATGTCGACGATATCGTCGCCCTGACGGATGATCGGCGCACGGACGCCGCGCACAACGGTTCCCAAAAGTCTGCTCATTTTCAAGACCCCTTATATGTTATCTTTAGATTCGCGCACGGCGAACAAGCCGCAACACAACAATTTAATATAACTCATTTTTCCCTCCCTGTAAATAGCTTTTTTGGGGAAATTCCCGATTTTTTTCAGAAACCGCGAAAAAAAGCAAAAACCGCTTGCATTTTTGAACGAATTATAGTAACTTAGCAACTGTAATCAAACGTCTGTAACAAGTTGAAAGGTGGTAAAAATTTTATGAACATGCATAAGATCGAGTATGAAGTCAAGCTCACCGGCAGCAAGCTGTTCGACATCGTGATGTACAATGCCGCCAACAAGCTCTGCGCCGACTTTCCCGGCCTCCAGTTCGAGTATAACAAGACCAGCATCCGCATCTTCGGCGAGCTGGACGACTACTGGTTCGAGAAGTACAACGAGGCGATGTTCGAGAAAATGAGTAAATAAGTCAAACGGAACCCGCTTCGCTGGGCTTCCGTTTGAAAAGGATTCACTCCGCTGAAGCGCACGAAGCCCCTGCCGTTCGGCAGGGGCTTCGCACGTTCCCTCCGCGCAGAGTATTTTTCGGCAGGTACACGCCCCGCCGAAAAATGATTGGATTCTATTCGCGCCTGCGGGCGCGAACTCTGCGAGGCTTTTTTGACAAGCTGAGCCGCCCCAGCTGGGGCGGCTTTTTGCGTTTATCCCGCGTACATCATCCCGATGATCCGGTTTTTGAGCCGGCAGGGGAGGAGGCGCGCGAGGACGACGAAGAATTTATACTTCGCGCCGATGGCGTATTCGGGCTTGACGCTGCGGCGCAGGGCGAGGGAGGCAATATAGCGCCCGGCGGTCTCCGGGGACATGCCGGTCTGCTCGTCGTGCTCCATCGTGGCGACGCTCTTGGCGATGCGCCCGCCGTAAACGTCGTCGCCGACGCTCTTCTTCTCGCGCGCGGCGGTGAAGCCGGTGCGGATGTCGCCGGGCATAACGGCGCAGAGCGTCACACCGAAGGGGCGCACCTCGTTCGCGAGCGCGGCGGTGTAGGTGCTGACGGCGGACTTGCTCACGGAGTACCAGACCTGAAACGGAATGGCGCAGGGCGCGGCAACGGAGCTGAGATTGACGATCCGCCCGCCGCCCTGGGCGCGCATGATGGGCAGCGCGGCGCGGCAGCCGTTCACGACGCCGAAGAGGTTCACGTCCAGCAGGCGCTTCGCGTCCGCGTTCTCCGTGAACTCCGCCGCGCCGGAAATGCCGAAGCCGGCGTTGTTCACGAGAATATCGAGCCGCCCTTCCTTTTCCGCGACGGCGGCGAGCGCGGCGCGGAACGCCGCCTCGTCGGACACGTCGCAGGAGATATGCGCGATGCCGCGGTCCTCCGCCGGGGCGCGGCGAGAGAGCTCATACACCGTGCAGCCGCGCGACCTCAGCGCCAGCGCGGTCTGGAGCCCGATGCCGCTGCTGCCGCCGGTGACGACGGCGATTTTGCGCTCAGGTGTTTTCATATTTCTTTATCACGTCGATGATGATGTCCACCGCCTCGTCGATGAGGGCGGGCGTGTGGGTCGCCATCAGGCTGCACCGCAGCAGGCACTCGCCCGGCGCGCAGGCGGGCGGCAGCGTGGCGTTGACGTAAACGCCGCGCTCGTAGAGCTCCTTCTGGATCTGGAGCGTCTTGATCGGCTCGTAGGTGTAGATCGGGATGATCGGCGTCTCGCTCATGATGATCTTGATGCCGGCGTCGAGCAGGCGGGTGCGCATATAGTGCGCGTTCTTGAGCAGATTCTGCGGCAGCTCCGGGTGCGCCTTCAGATAGTGCAGCGCCGCGGTCGCGATCGCGATCTGTGCCGGCGGGATGGAGGCGGCGAAGATATAGGGACGGGAGTTGCAGCGGATATAGTCGATGACCTTCGCGTCGCCGGCGATGTGGCCGCCGAGAGAGGCGAGGGACTTGGAGAAGGTGCTCATGTAGAGGTCGACCTGATCCTCAAGCCCGAAGTAGCTCGCGCTGCCGCGCCCGCCCTTGCCGAGAATGCCGAAGGCATGGGCGTCGTCGACCATAACGCGCGCGCCGTATTTCTTTGCAAGGCGGCAGATCTCCGGCAGGTTCGCGATGTCGCCGCCCATGGAGAACACGCCGTCCGTCACGATGAGGCAGCCGGCATTCTCCGGAACGCTCTGGAGCCGCTTTTCGAGGTCCTCCATATCGCTGTGACGGTAGCGCAGCATCTTGCCGTAGCTGAGCTTGCAGCCGTCATAGATCGAGGCGTGGTTCTCGCGGTCGCAGATCACATAGTCGCCGCGGCCGACGATGGCGCTGATCGCGCCGAGGTTGCTCTGGAAGCCGGAGGGGAAGGTGGCAACGTCGTCCTTGCCGAGAAACTCCGCCATCTCGCGCTCAAACTTCTGGTGCAGGATGAGCGTGCCGTTTAAAAGCCGGGAGCCGGAGCAGCCCGTGCCGAACTCGCGCAGCGCCTCGATGCCGGCATTGATGATCTCCTCGTTGACGGTCAGTCCGAGGTAGTTGTTGCTGCCGAGCATGATGCGGCGCTTGCCTTCCATGATGACCTCGACGTCCTGCCGGGACTGGAGCTCCCGGAAGTAGGGAAACAGGTCCATCGCGCGGTACTCGTCCGCCTGCGTGTAGTTATAGCATTTTTCAAAAATATCCATATCGGTCTCCTTTTCTCTATCCTCTCTGCGCGCTTCTCAGGAGAAGGTGAGCGGCGCTACCTTTCCATAATAAATACCAAAAGCGGAATTGTCAACCTTTTATCTTGCCCGCGCCGCGCGGGAAAACGCACGGCACAGCGTCGAAAAGTTCGTCCCGCCTTCCGCGCGCTTTTTGTCGAAGCGGGGCGAGCAGGGGAGAAAGAGGAAAATGTCTTGTCGAAGAATAGGACAGATGGGACTTGATTATGTCAACAAAAGCTCGATATTTTCAAGAGCCTGAAATATTGAAATCCGCCACGTTTTGTGGTAAATTAAACACAATTTGACGGGGTTTTACGAGAAAAATAAGCTTCCGAAAAAGGAATTTATTTTTACCGGAGGATAGGTTATGGAAACGAAAATCAAGCTGCTCATCGCGGACCCGAACGAGGATTTCCGCATGCTGCTGAAGAAGACGCTGGAGGCGGAGGGCGACATGGAGGTCGTCGCGTCCGCGGCGGACGGGGCGGAGGCGCTCGCGCTGCTGACCCAATACCGGCCGGACGTGCTGCTGATGGACCTCGTGCTGCCGAAGCTCGACGGTATGGAGCTCCTGCGGCGCATCGGCGCGGCAGGCTTAAGCCCCGTGACGCTTGTCGTGTCCGCGTTTTATAACGAGAAGATGATCTCGGAGAGCGCGTCGCTCGGCGCTTACTATTTCATCCCCAAGCCCTGCGACACCGCATCCCTCGCCGAGCGCATCCGCCAGAGCGTCGCCGCACCGACGCTGCGCGAGCCCGTCGCCGCGACGCGGCAGGAGGCGGATCTGGAGGCGACCGTGACGGACATCATCCACGAGATCGGCGTGCCTGCCCACATCAAGGGCTACCAGTATCTGCGCGAGGCGATCATCCTCACGATCAACGACATGGACATCATCAACGCCGTCACGAAGGTGCTCTACCCGACCGTGGCGAAAAAGTTCGGTACCACGCCCTCCCGCGTGGAGCGCGCCATCCGCCACGCCATCGAGGTCGCATGGGACCGCGGCGACCTCGAAACGCTGCAAAAATTCTTCGGCTACACCGTCAGCAACATCAAAGGCAAGCCCACCAACAGCGAGTTCATCGCCATGATAGCCGACTGCCTGTCCCTGAGACGGAAGTCGTATGTGAAGTGAGACCCGAAGGGGGGCGGCATTGCCGCCCCCCTTCTTTTTCCAACACCCTCCGCATATAGATTCCCTGTAATCTTTTATTTGGAGTGGTGCAGCTTTGAAACCGGACATTACGGAGCGGGCAGCGCATCTGGCCGAGTACATCATAGAGCATAACGCCACCGTCCGCGCCGCGGCGAAGCAGTTCGGCATCAGCAAGTCCAGCGTTCACAAGGACATCACGGAGCGGCTGGAGAAGTCGGACCGCGACCTTTATCTGAAGGTCCGCGCCGTGCTCGACCGCAATAAGGCCGAGCGCCACCTCCGCGGCGGCGAGGCGACGCGCGTGAAATACAAGGGAAAATAGGGTTTTCGACCGGGGGAACGGCTTCGCCGTTCCCCCGGTCGAAAAGCATTTGTATTAGGAGAAAGCACTCGCTCCGCGCATTTTTTTCGCGTTTCGGGAAAAACTACCGGAAAACGCAAAGGATGGCTGAGAGCATGGCGATCTATCTCGGAAAACAGACGGCTGCGCCGGAGCGACGGGTGGGCGTGGTCTGCGCCGCGTCCGTCGTCGGGCGCAAGGAGGGCGAGGGACCGCTCGGCGCGCGCTTCGACCGCGTGAGCGAGGACTCCTATTTCGGCAAAAAGAGCTGGGAGAGCGCGGAGAGCGAGATGCTGCGCCAGTGCGTGGCGCTCGCGTGCGAAAAGGGCGGCTGGGCGCAGGACAGCCTGCGCTGGCTGCTCTCCGGCGACCTGCAGAGCCAGTGTACCGGCTCCGCCTTCGCCCTGCGGAACGCGGGCGTGCCCTATCTGGGGCTCTACGGCGCGTGCTCGACGATGGGGGAGGCGCTGGGGCTCGGCGCGCTGCTCGTGGACGGCGGTGCGGAGCGTGTCTGCGCCGCGACCTGCTCCCACTTCTGCGCCGCGGAGCGTCAGTTCCGCACGCCGCTGGAATACGGCAGCCAGCGCGCGCCGACGGCGCAGTGGACCGCGACGGCGGCGGGGGCTGCGCTGCTCGCCCCGACGGGCGGGCGCGTGCGCATCACCCACGTCACGACCGGGCGCATCGTGGACGCCGGGATCACGGACGCCGCCAACATGGGCGCGGCGATGGCGCCCGCGGCGCTCGACACGCTGGCGGCGCACTTCGCCGACACGCATCGCAGCCCGGACGACTACGACGCGGTCATCACCGGCGATCTCGGCGCGGTGGGACATGCCCTGCTGCGCGAGATCGCGGCGGGGGAGGGGCTGCGCTTCGGCAGGGTGTTCACGGACTGCGGCATGCTGCTCTATAACGTCGCAGAGCAGGATGCCCACGCCGGCGGGAGCGGCTGCGGGTGCAGTGCGAGCGTGTTCGCGGCGCACATCCTGCGCTGCATGGAGGACGGACTCTGGCGGCGCGTGCTCTTCGCGCCGACGGGGGCGCTGCTCTCCGCCGTCAGCACCTTACAGGGGGAGAGCATCCCCGGCATCTGCCACGCCGTGGCGCTCGAAACGGAGGTGAACTGAAAAATGGCATTTTTGCTGCCTTATCTGAAATGCTTCCTCGTCGGCGGCGCGCTCTGCGCCGTCGGTCAGCTGCTCATCGACAAGACCGCGCTGACGCCGGCGCGCATCCTGACGAGCTACGTCGTCGCGGGCGTCGTCCTCGGCGCGCTGGGGGTCTACCAGCCGCTGCTGGACTTTGCCGGCGCGGGCGCGAGCGTGCCGCTCACGGGCTTCGGCAATACGCTCGCGAAGGGCGTCCGCGAGGCGGTCGCCGAGCGCGGCATCCTCGGCGCGTTCACCGGAGGCTTCACCTCCTCCGCCGCCGGGATCTGCGCCGCGCTCGTGTTCGGCTACCTCGCCGCGCTGATTTTTAAGCCGAAGGAGAAGTAATTGAATGCTTCATCGCGCCGAAGGCGCACAATTTAAAGACCTCCCTGTGCAAGGGAGGCTGTCAGCCGAAGGATGACTGGAGGGTTGTAAGCTGCCGGGATATCCGGGCTTGGCATTTTCGGCAGCTCGGTAACAACCCCTCAGTCGCGCTTCGCGCGCCAGCTCCCCTTACACAGGGGAGCCTTTAAAGGGTGCCGCTTCGCGGCAACAATTTTAAAACCGAGCAAGCCCCGACTTTAGGGGGAATCCAAGGGGGTCATCAGACCCTCTTGGTCGTTCAGGAAAAGGATTGTTAAGGGAAAACCCATTCGAAAGGGTTTTCCCTTAACCGCGCCTTTGCTTACTTTCCCCGCAGGGGGAAAGTAAGTCGCGCCTGCGGCGCGAAACATATTAAATCTTGCGCCGCAAGGCGCATTCATTTTCTAAAACACACTTGCTCACAAACGCGCAATGTTAACATAACAAAATATTATGCAACCGCCCCTGCATCCTCGACACTCCGAAACAGAGTTTACATAACATCACATCACAACACCCTTGACAAACTCCCCGCGCAGGGGCGGCTGCTCCGCAATATGATAGCACCCGCGGAGCATCGCCGCGGCTTCGGCGGCTTTTTCCTCGCCTGCGGCGTGGACGACCGCAAGCTCCTCGCCGCGCTCTACGCGGTCGCCAACCTTTTTTCGCAGCAGGACCCCGACGGAGAGATCAATAACGCTGTCCTTCTCCGCTCTGCCGCCGCCGAGGTGGAGGCAGACTCTGCCGACCTGATCGGCGTCGATGTGGTTTACATAACCAGATTCCTCCGACGGAACGCGCAACTGCACCGGCGCGGTCGGCAGCAGCGCGGGATCGTCCACGGCGCGCGCATCGCCGCCCTGCGCCGCGACGAGCGCGCGGAGCTTTTCGAGCGCCGCGCCGCTGCGGAGCGCCTCCTCCAGCCGCGCCCGCGCCGCTTTCCCGTCCGCGGCAAGACCGCCAAGCAGCAGCACCTGCGTGCCGAGCGCGAGACAGAGCTCCGTCAGATGCCCGCAGGTCTCCCCGCGCAGGGCGGCGATCGCCTCGCGCACCTCCAGCGCGTTGCCGACGGCAAAGCCGAGCGGCTCGTCCATATCCGTGATGACGGCGGCGCAGTGCCTCCCCGCGGCGCGCCCGGCGGCGACCATCTCCTCCGCGAGCGCGCGGGCGTCGGCTTCCGTTTTCATAAAGCCGCCGGAGCCGCACTTGACGTCCAGCACGATGACGTCCGCGCCGGCGGCGAGCTTTTTGGACATGATCGAGCTCGCGATGAGTCCGCGCACCGCCACGGTGCCGGTCACGTTGCGCAGGGCGTAAAGCTTTTTGTCCGCCGGGTCGATGTCCGCCGTCTGCGCGGCGATGGCAATGCCGATGCGCTCCACGTTTGAGAGAAACCGTTCCCGGCTGAGCGCGCAGGTGAAGCCGGGGAAGCTCTCCAGCTTGTCGATCGTGCCGCCCGTGTGTCCGAGCCCTCTGCCGGACATTTTGGCGATCTTGACGCCGCAGGCGGCGAGCATGGGGCAGAGCACAAGGCTCGTCTTGTCGCCGACGCCGCCGGTGGAGTGCTTGTCCGCCTTGACGCCGGAGACGGGGGAGAGGTCCACCGTCTCGCCGGAGCGCATCATGGCGTCCGTCAGCGCGGCGGTCTCCGCGCGGTCGAGCCCGCGGAAATACATCGCCATCAGCAGCGCAGAGACCTGATAGTCCGGGATAATGCCGGCAGTGTAGCCGCGGATGAAAAACTCGATCTCCGCCGCGCTCAGCGCGCCGCCGTCCCGCTTTTTGTCGATCAGCTCGGTCATCAACATCGTTTTGTCCGTCCTTTTCGCTTTTTTTCTCCATTCTAACGCCAACGCGCTGCCCTTGTCAATTGCGGCGCGGATATCGTTTTCTTTTATGATGATGATAAAAAATGCTAATTTTGCCCTTGCAATCTTTCGCCGTCTGTTGTATAATTTTACCACAGAAATCTTTTGTCAGGAGGCGCCCGCCATGCCGCAGGATCTCACCGTCGGCTCACCGTCGAAAACGCTGCTGAAATTTTCGCTCCCGCTGCTGCTCAGCACCGCGCTTCAGCAGATCTATTCCATCGCCGACAGCGTGATCGTCGGGCGCTACACGGGCACCGCGGGGCTCGCCGCCATCGGTGCGGGATACCCGATCACGCTCATCTTCGTCGCTATTGCGACGGGCGGGAGCATGGGCTGCTCCGTCGTCATCTCGCGGCTTTTTGGCGCGAAGGACTACGGCAGAACGCGCACCGCGGCGGAGACGGCGCTGCTCGCTCTCTCGCTGCTCGGCGTGATCCTCGCCGCGCTGGGCGCTGCGCTCGCCGGACCGATCCTGCGCCTGATGAACGCCCACGGCGCGCTCTGGCAGGACGCGAGCGTTTACCTCCGCATTTACGCCGTCGGCGTGCTGCCGATGCTGGTGTATAACGCGGCGAACGCCGTGTTCACCGGGCTCGGTGATTCGCGCCGCCCGCTTTATTTCCTGCTGCTCTCCTCCGTGCTGAACATCGTGCTCGACATTTACGCCGTCGCCTCGCTCGGCCTCGGTGTCGCCGGCGCTGCGTGGGCGACCGCCATTTCGCAGGCGGTCTCCGCCGTGCTCGCCGTGGCGGTGATCCTGCGCCAGCTGCGAAAAATGCCCGCCGAGCCCCGCCGCGGCGCATTCGACGGCGAGCTGCTCGGCGAGATGACGCGCCTCGGTCTGCCCGCCATTTTCCAGCAGGCGACCGTCGCCCTCGCCCACACCGCCGTGCAGAGCATGGTCAACACTTACGACACCGCCGTCGTCGCCGGCTACGAGATGGGCGGCAAGGTCAACACCGTCATCTATTCCTGCCTCAACACCCTCGGCACCGCCCTCAGCACTTACGTTTCCCAGAGTCTCGGCGCGAAGAAATACGCCAACATCCGCGACGGGGCGCGCGCCTCGTGGGTCATGTGCCTCCTGGTCTCGCTCGTCATCATCGCGCTCGCGGAGCTGTTTCCTGCGCAGGTCATCATGCTCTTCCTCGGCAGGGAGGCGGACCCCCTCGCAATGGACGTCGGCGTCAGCTTCCTGCGCATCATTATGCCGCTTTATGTGTTCATCTCCGTCATCATCGCGGGCGGCGGACTGCTGCGCGGCATGGGACACACGATGTCGTTTTTCCTCTCCACCGTCGCGGAGATCGTTGTGCGCGTCGGCATGTGCTGGCTCGTCTCCCGCCTGATGGGGAGCTATCTCGGCATTTTCCTCGGCTGGATCGCCGGTCCCGTCACGGGCGCGATCCTGGCGTTCTGGCTCTGGCGGAGGGTCCTGAAAAAAGAAGTGCTGCCCTATTGCTGAAGACCGAAGATGACCCGCCGCGCCCTTTGCGAAAAGGCGCGGCGGGGTCTTTTTTCGGAAAAATTTACAACTTGGATACACTGTTCTGACAAAATGTGCTATACTAAACTGCAATTTTATGCTATGATCGGTCAGTAGACCCGTGGTTTTCAACGACAGAAACGGAGGCGGATGCCTTTTTGGATAAGCAGAAAGCGAAAAAGAAGCTCGCCGCGGCGGAAACGGCGGCGGAGTTTACGGTCGGCGGCGTGCTGCGCCTCGCCGTCCGCGTGATCGTGACGGTCCTGATGGTGCTCATCATCACAGGGCTGCTCTTTGCGTGCATTTTTGCCTTTTACGTCAAAACGGAGCTCAACACCAAGCTCAAGGTCACGCTCGAAGACGATGCGCTGAGCCTCTCCAGCACGATCTATTATCTGGACGACGCCGGTACAGCGCACGAGCTCCAGACGCTGACGAGCGCGGAAAACCGCATCTGGGTGGACTATGAGAACCTGCCGGACGGCATGGAGCACGCGCTCGTCGCCGTGGAGGACAAGCGCTTTTACGACCACAAGGGCGTGGACTGGTACCGCACCGCCGGCGCCTTTGCCCAGATGTTCCTCAGCATGTCCAACGACTTCGGCGGCTCCACCATCACCCAGCAGCTCATCAAGAACAAGCTCAAGGAGGACGCGGACCTCGTTTCCCGCAAAATTCTGGAGATCTTCCGCGCACTGGAGCTGGAAAAGACCTATGAAAAGAGCGAGATCATCGAGTGGTATCTCAACACGGTCTATTTCGGCGAGGGCTGCTACGGCGTCTATACCGCGGCGCAGACCTATTTCGGCAAGGACGTCTGGGATCTGACGCTCGCGGAGAGCGCCAGCATCGTCGGCATCACAAATAACCCCTCGAAATACGACCCCTTCATCGCAAACACCATCACGGACCGCGACCTCGGTCTCACCATGACCTGCCGCGAGTGGAACAAATACCGGCAGGAGCTGATCCTGGACCTCATGTATGAGCAGGGCTATATCAGCTACGAGGAATGTCAGGCGGCGAAGGCGGAGGAGCTGAACTTCGTCCGCGCGGAAAACGAGGCGTACACGCAGGAGATCAACAGCTACTACGTCGAGACCGTCATCGACGACGTGATCGCGGATCTGATGGAGGAATACGAGCTGAACGAAGAGTCCGCGCGCCACAAGCTCTATTACGGCGGACTCCAGATCTACAGCTGCATCGACCCGGACATTCAGGCGATCGTGGACAGCGTCTATGAGGACGTGGACAATCTGCCGAAGCCGTATTTCGCCTCCAGCCAGCAGCTCCAGAGCGGCATGGTCATCATCGACCCCTACACGGGCGAGATCAAGGCGATCGCCGGCGCGGTCGGCGAGAAGACGATGAACGACCCGTGGAACTATGCCACGGACTCCAAGCGGCAGGTCGGCTCGTCCATCAAGCCCCTCTCGGTCTACGGTCCCGCGCTGGAATACGGGCTCATTACCCAGACGACCCTCGTGAACGACTCCCGCGAGGTGAAGCTGGAGGGCACGAGCTGGATGACGGCGAACTCCCCGAACGTCTATGACGGCATCATCACGATCCGCGACGCGCTGCGCATGTCCAAAAACACCGTCGCCGCACAGATCGTGGACAAGCTGACCCCGGCGGAGTGCTATAACTATATGACGACGAAGCTCGGCTTCACAACACTCGTCGCCGCGGACGCGGATTACGCGCCGATGGCGGAGGGCGCGCTGACCGTCGGTGCGACCGTGCGTGAGATGGCACAGGCTTACACCTCCTTCGTCAATTACGGCACGATGAGCTACGCGCGGACCTATACCAAGGTGCTCGACTCCAAGGGCGAGGTCGTGCTCGACAACGAGCAGCGCACGAGCAACGCTTTTTCGCCGAACACGGCGGCGAATATCTGCAACATGCTGGAAAACGCCGTCCGCGCCGGCACCGGCACGGAGGCGTATTTCGCCGGCATGTCCGTCGCCGGCAAGACCGGAACGACCGCGAACAACAACGACCGCTATTTCGTCGGCTTCACGCCCTATTACGTCGCCGCGGTCTGGACGGGCTACAATAACCCCGCCACGATGTATTTCAGCGGCAACCCCGCCGCCCAGCTCTGGCGGCGCGTGATGCAGCAGGTCCACAGCGGGCTGGAGAACAAGTCCTTCCCCGCACCCCAGATCGGCGCCGCGACGAATATCTTCGGCAATCTGGACGAGGCGTACCGCGAGCAGGAGTATAAAAAGACCCACCCCGACGAGCCGGAGGAGAGCGAAAAGCCGCAGGAGACCGAGACACCCGCCGAGACCGATCCGCCGCAGGAGACGGAGACCCCGGCGGAGACCGAGGAGCCCGTCCCGGAGGAGACCGACACGCCCGTCGAACCGACGGAGCCGGTGGAGAGCGAATAGAGCATTGAAAGCAGTGACCCCGCCCGGAATCGGGCGGGGTCGTTGGATTTTTAGTCGTTGATTTTTTAGAAGTTGAATGCGCCTTGCGGCGCAAATTGAATTTGTTTCGCGCCGAAGGCGCGACTTACTTTGCCCCTCGCGGGGAAAGTAAGCAAAGGCGCGGTCAGAAGGAAAACCCTTTCGAATGGGTTT
>CAVCTM010000042.1:0-17168 GCA_963605115.1 Pseudobutyrivibrio sp.
CAGAGTTCTCATGTTCGAAACTCCTCCTTAAAGTAGTACGCGCTCTCGGCGCGCCGGTTTTTCGCGGTTTTTTCGCCTTTTTCGCGAAAAACGTACCACGCGCGTACCAGATCCGTGGTATAATGGCAGTCCGCGTTTTTTCGCGGACTGAATTTTTATGCACAAAAAGGAGAAAAAATTATGAAAACCAAGAGAAAAGACCGCCTCGGCCGCGTCCTGCGCACGGGGGAGGAACAGCTTCGCGACGGGCGCTACCGCTTCCGCGGCAAGGGCGCGGACGGCGTTCGCCGCAGCTTTTCCTCCGCGCGGCTGCTGCCGACGGACCCGGCTCCGGAGGGAAAAAAGCCGGGGCTCAGCCTGCGCGAAAAGGAGGACCAATTCCTCCGCGACCGGCTCGACGAGATCGACGGCTTCGCCGCCGCGCACCTGACGCTGAACGACGAATTTGCGCGCTATCTCGCCACAAAGGGCGCGCTGCGCGAGAGCTCACGCTTCACCTACGAGCGCGTCTGGGCGCTCCACGTTGCGCCGACGCTCGGCAAAATGCGGCTCGACGCGATCCGCTTTTCCGACGTCAAGGCGTTTTTCTGCGCGCTGCGCCGCGCGGGGCTCAGTCCCAGCACCGTGGAGCTCACGAACAGCCTCATTTATCCGACGCTGGGGCTCGCCGTGCGCGACGGGCTGCTGCGCCGCAACTGCGCCGAGGGCGCGCTGACGGAGCTGCGCCGCGGTTCCGGCTGGGAGACCGCCCGCCGCGCCGCGCTCACGATCGAGGAGCAGGACGCCTTTGTCGATTTTGTGAGCAGCCACCCGGTTTTCAGCCGCTGGATGCCGCTTTTCACCTTTATGCTCGGCACGGGCTGCCGCGTCGGGGAGGCGCTTGGGCTGCGCTGGAGCAGCGTTGATTTTGCCGCGAACACGATCACGGTGGACGCCGCGCTCAGCTACGGCGTGGGCGGGCTGCGCCTCGGCGCGCCGAAGACGCCCGCGAGCTGCCGCACGATCCCGATGCTCCGCGCGGTGCGCGAGGCACTGCGCACCGAGCAGCGGCGGCAGCAGCGCACGGGCGGCTGCGTCGAGGAGATCGGCGGCGCGCGGGACTTTGTGTTTCTGAACAACAGCCGCCGCCCCCACTGCCCCGCCACGGTCAACCAGCTGCTGCGCCGCATCGTGGACGCCTATAACCGCACCCCCGCCGCCGCGGTGCTGCCCCTCCCCCGCTTCAGCGCCCACATCCTGCGCCACACCTTCTGCACCCGCTTCTGCGAGAACGAAACGAACCTGCGCACGATCCAGCGCATCATGGGTCACAGCGGCATCGCCGTCACGATGGACGTTTACGCCGACGTCACCGAGCGGCAGAAGCAGGGCGTTTTCGCCTCGCTGGAGGGCAAGCTGCGCATCGGCGGCGGAAACGCTCTTGCAATCGCGCCGGGATTCGGGTATAATTCTGGGGAACAGGCGAAAGGAGCGTGGGGAAGCTATGCCGAGACTGAGCGTGATCCTGCCCGCGTATAATGCGGAGCGATATCTGGACAAGGCGGTCGATTCCGTTCGGGATCAGACCTTCGGCGACTGGGAGCTGATCCTGGTCGACGACGGCTCGCGCGACGCCACGCCCGCGATCTGCGACCGCCGCGCCGCGGCGGATGCGCGGGTGCGAGTCATCCATCAGGAAAACGGCGGGCTCTCCGCCGCGCGCAACGCCGGGATGTCGGCGGCGCGGGGGGAGTATCTCGCGTTTCTGGACGCGGACGACTATCTCGCGCCGGGGGCGTATGAAGCGCTCTTCGCCGCGCTGGACGGGGCAAACGCCGACTGCGCCGGCTGCGGCTACACCGTCGCCTATGACGACGCGCTGGGCGAGACGGTGCTGCTGCCGCTTTCCGCCGGGGCGCACGACGCCGCGGAGGTGCGCAGCGCCATCGTTTTGCCGCTGCTGGGCGACCGGCTGCGCGAGGGCGCGTTCACGGGCATGGTCTGGCGCTTTCTGTTCAAGCGGAGCGTGATCGAGGAATACGGACTGGAGTTCACGGACGCCTATCTGGAGGACGAGCTGTTCCTCATCCGCTATTTTTCGTCTTATCCCTGCCGCCTCGCCGTCGTGGGCGAGGGACTTTATTTCTACTACCAGAGCGCCGTCAGCATCACGCGCGGCTATTTTGCCGGCTTTGCTGAGAACTATCTGCGCGTTCTGGAGGTCAAATCCGCGCTCGCGGCGCAGTATGGGCTGGCGGTCCCGGCGGATTGGAAGGACAACTGCGCCTGGGCGGGTCTTCTCGCCGCCGTCGGCAACGAGTATGCCCCCGGCAGCCCCGGAACGGGGCGGGACAAAACGCGCCGCGTCCGTGCGCTCTGCGCCGAGGATGCGTTTGCGCACGCACTGAAGCACTATAAGCCGGCGGGGATGAACCGCCGCAAGACCGTCGTCGCCGCGCTGCTCCGCTGCCGCGCGTTCGGCGCGCTGGGTCTGCTGTATGCGGTCAAAAACCGCGGCAGAAAATAAATCCGGAAACGATCCGGCGCGTTTGCGCCGGCGGAGATATACACATTAAATACACAAAACGCAAAGGAGCCTTTCCCCTATGATCGACAAAAACGGAAAGCTGTTCGGCAAGATCAACATCATCGACCTGCTGATCATCATTATCATCATTCTCGCGCTCGTCTTCGCGGGCACCAAGATCCTCGGCCGCGACAGTTCGAGCAAGATCACGAACGCCGTCGGCAAGACCGCTACCGTGCGCATGACGGTCTTCTGCGACGATGTGAAGGAATTTGTGCCCGACGCGCTGCACGTCGGCGACCCGGTGGAGCAGTATCAGTCCTCGATCGCGCTCGGCAAGCTGCTGGAGTTTTCCAGCGAGCCGGCTTACACCTATCAGTACGACCCCCAGACCGGCGAGAGCGTCAAGGTGCCGGAGGTCAACCAGATCTTCATGACCGCCGTCATCGAGGCGACGGGCGTTTTCAACGAGTGGGGCCTCACCGTGAACGACACGACCTTCGTCGTCGGCGGCGGCTACTACTTCAACATCGGTCAGACCCGCGTCGGCGTTACGATCCAGAGCTTCGAGCCGGTCGCGTGAGGACGGCGCGATGACGATTCTGAGCGGAAGCGTGCTCGGCACGCTCTATCGCTGGTGGACCCTCAGCGCCGTGTTCGGGCTGCTCCGCCGCTGCTGGGCGTTCGTCCGCCGCGCGGCGGGGGAAAGCCGCGTTTTCGGCGCGATGTTCGGTCCCACGAAGCTGGACGGGCTGTGGTCCGCCTCGCTTTTCGCGCGCGGGATACGCGCGGTCATCAATGCGCTCGTCGCCGTCTGCCGGTGGATCGCCAAGGGCGTCCGCGGCAGCGCGATCTGCTCGTGGCTCGCCCCGGCGGCCGCGTCCTCGCGCATCCTGAAGCTGGAGACGCTCTTCGGGCTTTTCTGCTGCGTGATGTTCATCGTGCCCCACAGTTACTGGAACAATCTCTACGCCGTAATCGCTGCCGTGGCGTTTCTGGCGCTCTATCTGCTGCTCTGCGGCTTCGGAAAGCGGGAGCTTTTTTACCCGGACGCGCTGGGGCTCGGTCTCGCACTCTTTGCGCTCGCCTGCCTGCTGAGCATGCTCTTCTCCCCGGACCGGATGGACTCGCTGCGCATCCTGCTCTTCTTCTTTGCGGCGTTTTTGTTCTGCTGGATCGTCGCGGGCATGTGCCGGACGCCGGCGTCCCTGCGGCGGCTGCTCGGTTTTTTCTACGCGAGCCTGCTCATCGTGTGCATTATGGGCATCGCCCAGCGCGCGCTCGGACTCGTCAGCGTGAACGCCTCCTATACGGACGCCTCGCTGAACCGCGGCGTGCCGGGGCGCATCTATGCCTCGCTCGATAACCCGAACAACCTCTCCGGCTTCATCCAGCTCTTCCTGCCGCTCGCCGCGGCTTACGCCGCCGGTGCAAAGCGCGGCTGGCAGCGCGTGCTGCTCGCGGTCGGGCTCGTCTTCCCGCTCGCGGCGATGCTGATGACCTATGCCCGCGCGGGCTGGATCTCCATCCTGCTCGCCGCCGCGGTCTTCCTCTACTGCTGCAACAAGCGGCTCATCCCGGTGCTCGCGGTGCTGGCGCTTTGCTGCGTGCCGTTCCTTCCGGCGAGCGTGCTGACCCGCCTTTCCACCATCGGCTCGGCGCGGGACACCTCCACCATCCACCGGCTGGACATCTGGACCGGCGTCACAAATCTGCTGCTGGACAAGGGCTACTGGCTGACCGGCATCGGTCTCGGACCGAACGCCTTCAAGAAGGTCTACCCGTTCTACGCCGTCGGCATCGCCCGCTCCGGCGCTTACCACTCCCAGATGCTCTATCTGGAGCTCTTCCTCGAAATGGGCGTGCTCGGCTTCGTGTCGTTTATGTGGGCGATGCTGAAATACGCCGGGCGCATCGGGCGCGATATCGGGCGTGCGGCTGACCGGAGCATCCGCTATGTGCTCATCGCCGTCATCTCCACCTTCTCCGCCCTCGCCCTCTCCTCCACCGTGGAGTACCTCTGGTTCTACCAGCGCCTGATCTTCGCCTTCTTCCTCTTCCTTGGCATCGCCGTCGCCGCATGCAATATGGCGGAGGGAGAGAAACGATTATGAAAACCACGGTCGGTATAACAAACACGCCTGAGCAGAACCGGTTCACGGGACCGGGTGACTTCAAGCGGAGCATGACGAACGGCGATGCGGTCGAGTTTCTCTGGAACGGCAAGCACTACAGCATCGTGCGCTTCGGCAGGAATGGAAAGATCACGCTCTGCGAGGCATATAAGCCCGAAACGGAGGTCCTGTTTGAGACCCCCGACGAAGCGCTGGATCACAGGCTGGACGGAGAGCGTCTGCGCGACATCATCACGAAGATCACCGTCCTGTACCGCACTCTGTAACAAAAGAGCACCCCCGCCCGGCTCACGCCGGGCGGGGGTGCCGTTGCAACTACAGTTATTTCTGTTTTTCGACCTTTCAACTTTTTTGTTGCATCGGTTGCTGCAACCATGCCGCTTTCCGGGGTGTACTGGTCAGAGGGGTGTTCCCCATCATGAACAGGAGGAAAGCGCATGACTGTAGACAATTACGAATATCGAACGAGCCAAACACTGCTTCGAAACGAATTTCCCGGCAAGGGAAAGCTTCAAATCCCAATCATCCCAAGATTCGAGGCAAGAGCCGGTGATTTTGATGATCTTCTTTTTATCGGGTTTGACAAAACCCATCCGGAAGACACCGAGCATCTTGACAGAATGGTTCATTTCTTTCTATATGACTACCGTTTTGAGCGCGTATGGAAAAGTCCTGACAACGACATTAAACGTCTCGCTCGTTATAGGGCTGTTCTGTCCCCCGATTTCAGCATGTATCTTGAAATGGCCCCGGTAATGAAGCTCTACAATGTGTTCCGAAACCGCTGGTGCGGTGCGTACTGGGCCTCCAAAGGTATTCGAGTTATTCCAACTGTAAACTGGGGCGATGAGGCTTCATTTGAATACTGCTTTCAGGGAATAGAAAAGGGCAGCACCGTTGCGGTCTCCACACTGATGGCTTCGGAAAGCAAGCATCGCCTTGCTCAAAAGGAGTGGTTCATGACCGGCTACAACGAAATGCTCCGGCAGCTTGAACCGGAGCGGATCATCTGCTACTGCGAGCCGTTCCCGGAAATGACCGGAAATATTATTCCTGTTGACTACCAGCGCAGCTCGTGGCGTTATTTGAGCCATGAGAGCAGACCAGAGAAAATAGATCTGGATTGCTATAAAATTGGTGGTGCAAACTACGCGGCGCATGATATAATGGCACCGTATCGGGTTTCCCTTGGCGGCGGAAGCGCCCGCGGCGGCGGCTGGAAACCCAGTCCGTCAAAACCAAAAGATCAGCGATTTGTTGGAAATCCCGGAGAGGTAAAAGTAACCGGCGATTTTTTGACCCACATTGGGGACGATGGATACGCCGATTTTGAACGGCACAACACGGATCACGGCACTCCCAATGCACATACTAATCCTCACGATCACACGATTGACTGGTCCGAAGGTTTCCCGCGGTTCGGCGATCACATCAATTACCCCGGTGATGTTCCCGGCTTTGACAGCGTTTATGGAGGAGGAAAAGCGTTTATGAAAATCACAATTCTGCCGAACAGCACCCCGGAAGAGGACCGGTTCACGGGACCGGACGATTTCAAATGGAGCATGAAGTGCGGCGGCGAGGTGCAGTTTTTCTGGAAGGGAAAGCATTACGGCATCGTCCGCTACGGGCGCAACCGGAAGATCATGCTCTATGAGGCATATAAGGAAGGCTCCGAGGTCTACTTTGAAAGCGCCGACGACGCGCTGGACTATATGCTGGACGGCGACCGTTTCCGTGATATCATCACGAAGATCACCGTGACGGAGCGCACGATATGATGAAAAAAGCACCCCCGCCCGGCTCACGCCGGGCGGGGGTGCTTTTTTCTTTTCTTTACTCCTCGTCGGAGTCGGTCTCGTCCTCGTCGGTCTCGTCGAAGTCGAACTCCAGCATTTCGCCGCAGTTCGGGCACTGGATGGAGCCGAGGTTCAGGACGTCCTCGTCGATGGTGATGGTCTTGTCGCAGGACGGGCAGGTGACCTCGAAGAACATCGGCTCTTCGTCATCATCCTCCTCATCCTCGTCGTCATCGGCATCGCAGCAGCAGCCGCAGTAATCGTCGTCCTCGTCGCAGAGGTAATCCTCCACGTCGCTGAGGTCGTCGCTGATGGCGTCCACATCCTCGCTGAGATCGCAGAGATCGCTCTCGACGTCCTCGATGTCCTCCGCCATATCCGCCAGAATGTCCGCGATGACGGAGAAAAGCTTGCCCTCGTCGCTGTCCTTGTCGAGCTTCATGCCCTCCATCAGACCCTTGAGGTAAGCGACCTTTTCAGAAGTGGTCATAAGAATGCCTCCTTATTTAATAATAGCACTTTCAAGAGAGAGGATGCCGCAGGCATCCTCTCTCTTGCATTGTTTTAGCCCTTGGATCTTCCCAGATACTCGCCGGTGCGGGTGTCGATCTGGATGACCTCGCCCTTTTCGATGAACAGGGGGACCTTGACGACCGCGCCGGTCTCCAGCGTGGCGGGCTTCAGGGCGTTCGTGGCGGTGTTGCCGGCGAAGCCGGGGTCGGTGTCCGTGACCTCAAGGTCCACGAAGAACGGCGGCTCGACGGAGAAGACCTTGCCCTTATAGGACAGGACGGTGCAGACCATGTTCTCCTTGACGAACTTGAAGTTATCGCCGAGGACGCCCGCGTCGATCGGCTCAAGCTCGTAGGTCTCCGGGTCCATGAAGTAGTACAGGCCGTCGGACTCGTAGCTGTATTCCATGCTGCGGCGCTCCACGGTCGCGCTCTCGAACTTCGCGGTGGGGTTGAAAGAATCCTCGCGGATGGCGCCGGTGATGACGTTTTTATACTTGGTGCGCACGAATGCCGCGCCCTTGCCGGGCTTGACGTGCTGGAATTCGATGACCTGCATGACGTTGCCGTCCATCTCGAAGGTCATGCCGTTTCTGAAATCGCCTGCTGTGATCATAACAGGGTTCCTCCTTGTATCCGTAAAAATTTTTAATTCTCTTTTTCGCGTGTTCGCACTTAGACAAGTTATTTTACACCACAAATCCGCCCTTTGCAAGTGCTTTTTCCGAAATCTCTTTTCTTTTTGATATTTCTATTGTATAATGGCGGCATAAAACAAGGCAGGTAAGAGGAGTGAGGCGATAATATGTACCGACCGCTTGCGGACGAGATCCGCCCCCGGACGCTCGATGAGGTCGTCGGGCAGGAGCACATTCTGGGTCCCGACGGGCTGCTCCGGCGCATCGTGGAGTCCGGAAACATCCCGAATATGATCTTTTACGGTCCCAGCGGGACCGGGAAGACGACCGTGGCGCGCATCATCGCCCAGCAGACGAACCGCACCCTCCGCCGCTTGAACGCCACGACCGCCGGCATTGCCGACATCAAGGCGATCATCGACGAGCTCGACACCTTCCTGACGCCCGGCGGCGTGCTGCTCTATCTCGACGAGATCCAGTACTTCAATAAAAAGCAGCAGCAGAGCCTGCTGGAGTTCATCGAAAACGGCTCCATCACGCTCATCGCCTCCACGACGGAAAACCCCTATTTTTACGTGTTCAGCGCCATTCTGAGCCGGAGCACGATCTTCGAGTTCAAGTCCGTGGAGCCGCCCGCGGTGCGGAAAGCGGTGGACCGCGCGGTCGCCTATCTCGCGGAGCGCGAGAGCGTGCGCACGGAGGTGGAGCCCGGCGCGGCGGACTATATCGCCCAGAGCTGCGGCGGCGACGTGCGCAAGGCGCTCAACGCCGTGGAGCTGCTGTTCTCCGCCGCGCGGCGGGTGAACGGCGCGGTGCAGCTCACGCTCGCGGACGCGAAGGGCGTCGGTCAGCGCAGCGCCATGCGCTACGACCGCGACGGCGACGGTCATTTTGACACCGTTTCCGCCCTCATGAAGTCCATGCGCGGCTCCGACCCGGACGCGGCGCTGCACTATCTCGCGCGGCTGCTGGAGGCGGGGGACCTCACGGGCGCCTGCCGCCGCATCCTCTGCTCCGCGAGCGAGGACATCGGTCTCGCCTATCCGCAGGCGGTGCCGATCATCAAAGCCTGCGTGGACAGCGCCTTGCAGCTCGGTCTGCCGGAGGCGCAGCTCCCGCTCGCGGAGGCGGTCATATTGCTCGCGACGTGGCCGAAGAGCAACAGCGCCTATCTCGGCATCGCCGCGGCGCGCGCGGACGTGCAGGCGGGCAAGGCGGGTCCCATCCCCCGCGAGCTCCAGAACGTCCACGCCGACGGCACGGGCTTTGAGCGCGAGCAGGGCTACAAATACCCCCACGACTTCCCCGGCCATTGGGTCCCCCAGCAATACCTGCCGGACAGCCTCAAAAACGCGCACTATTACACCCCCGGCGACAATAAGACCGAGCAGGCGGCGAAGGTCTACTGGGACCAGATCAAGGGCAGAAAGTGAGGAACACGCCATGCCGATGGACATCCGGGTCGGCGACCGGCTGACGATGAAAAAAGCGCACCCCTGCGGCAGCGCCGAATGGCTCGTGCTGCGCATCGGGGCGGACTTCCGCCTGCGCTGCTGCGGCTGCGGACACGAGGTGATGGGCGCGCGCAGCCGCTTTGAGCGGAACATCAGGCGCGTCGAGCGCGAGAATTTGACGGAGAATTGACGCAAAAGGGCTTGCATTGCGGAAAAAACTGCGTTATACTGCATTGGCTGTTGGCCAACGGCAAAAACTGAATATTGTGAAAAAACGAGTATCAAAAGGAGTTCACCCATGAAAATTCTGACAAGGATCCTCACTTTGCTGCTCAGCGCGGCTTTGCTGGCTGCGGCACTCTGCGGTTGCGGAGGCGGCAAGCCTGTGGCAAGCCCGACGGCGGACCCGACCGAAACGGCGGACCAGCCGGAAGCGAAGAGCGAGCTGACGATCGGCATCTCTCAGGATTTGGATGACAGTCTTGACCCCCACAAAATGACGGCGGCAGGAACCAGAGAAGTCCTTTTCAATGTGTTTGAGGGCCTTGTAAAGCCCGATACCGAAGGAAATCTGATCCCCGCTGTCGCGGAGAGCTATGTCATTGCGGACACCGGCGACACCTTCACGTTCAAGCTGCGTGAGGGCGTGCACTTCCATAATGGCGGCACTGTGACGGTCGGGGATATTGTTTATTCCATTTCCCGCGCCGCCGGTCTGGAGACCGGCGAGCCGCTCATCGCCGCGTTTTCCGCGGTGGAGAGCGTTGAGGCGGCGGACGATGAGACCGTCGTCATCAAGACCCGCGAGCCCTATCTGGAGTTCCTCAGCTATCTGACCGCCGCGATCATCCCGGAGGGCAGCAGCCCGGCGGACGGTCTCGTCGGCACGGGTCCGTATAAGTTCGTCTCCCGCGCCGCGCAGGAGAACGTCGTGCTCGAACGCTTCGCCGATTACTGGGGCGAGCCGGCGAGCATCGAAAAAGTGACCTTCAAGGTCATCGAAAACGCCGATATGCTCGTCATGAGCCTGAAAAGCGGCGCGATCGACCTCTGCGCCCACCTGACCGCAAGTCAGGCAAACGAGCTCGGCACGGACTTCACCGTGCTGGAGGGCAGCACGAACGTCGTGCAGGCGATGTATCTCAACAACGCCTACGGTCCCCTTCAGGACGTCCGCGTGCGTCAGGCGCTCTGCTACGGCGTAGACCGTCAGGACATTCTGGACCTCGTGGCGGACGGCAAGGGCAGCATCCTCGGCAGCAGCATGTACCCCGCCTTCGGCAAGTATTACGAGGACCTGACCGGTCTTTACCCCTACGATGTCGAGAAAGCGAAGAGTCTGCTCGCCGACGCCGGCTATGCCGACGGCTTCGCGCTGGAGATCACCGTGCCCGGCAACTATCAGTTCCACGTGGACACGGCGCAGGCGCTCGCCGAGCAGCTGCGCGCCATCGGCGTGCAGTGTACGATCAAGACCGTCGAGTGGAGCAGCTGGCTGGAGACCGTTTACCAGAACCGCGAGTATCAGGCGACGGTCGTCGGCTTCGACACCTCCGCGGCAATGACGGCGCAGTCCCTGCTCGCCCGCTTCGAGAGCACGAGCCGCAAGAATGTCTGCAACTTTGCGAGCGAGGACTTCGACGAGACCTACGCCGCCGCGATCGCGGAGACGGACGAGGCGCGCCAGATCGCGCTTTATAAGCAGCTCGAAACCATTCTGGCAGAGGAAGCCGCCGCGGTCTATATCCAGGACCCCTGCGATCTGGTCGCCGTCCGCGCCGGCGTGACGGGCTACCGCTTCTACCCCATCTATGTGATGGACCTCAGCAGCCTCAAGATCGAGGGCTGAGCTTCAAAATTAAAAACCCGAAGGGAGGGTGACGGACATGAAGTACATCGCGAAAAAGGCGGCGGCTATGCTCGTCACCCTTTTTGTCATTTCCCTGCTGGCGTTTCTGGCGTTTGAGGTCATCCCCGGCGACCCGACGACCAAGCTGCTCGGCACGGACTGGACGCCGGAGCGCGCCGCCGCGCTGCGCGCGGAGCTGGGGCTCACCGCCCCGCTGCCGCTGCGCTATCTGCGCTGGCTGGGCGGCTTTTTCGGCGGCGACCTCGGCACGAGCTACAGCTACGGTCAGCCCGTGCGCGAGCTGCTCTCCGGAAAGATCGGCATCACGGCGGCGCTCTCCGCCATGGCGTTTCTGATGGTGATCGTCATCTCCGTCCCGCTGGGGCTCTTCGTCTCCGGCCGCGCCGGAGGCGTGCTCGACCGCATCGTCACGGCGGTGAACCAGATCGTGATGAGCATCCCGCCGTTTTTCATCGGCATCGTCTTCACGAGCGTGTTCGGCCTCGCGCTGCGGCTTTTCGTGGCGGGCAGCTTCGTGAGCCCGTCGGAGGACTTTGCCGGCTTTCTCGGCTACCTCATCTTCCCCGCCCTCGCCATCGCGCTGCCGCGCAGCGCCATGACGGTGCGCCTGCTGCGCAGCAGCATTCTGAGCGAGCTGGGGCAGGACTATGTGCGCACCGCCTATTCCCGCGGCAACGACCGCAGGACCGTGCTGCGCCGCCACGTGCTGCGCAACTCGATGCTCCCGGTCGTGACCTTCCTCGCCGTCACGCTCGCGGACATCGTTGCCGGAAGCATCATCATCGAGCAGGTGTTCAACATCCCCGGTCTCGGCAGGATGCTGCTCCTCTCCATCGCGAACCGTGACCACCCCGTCGTGCTCGCCATCGTGATGATGATCTCCGCGCTCGTCATTTTTGTGAATTTTCTCGCCGACGCCGCGTATCAATTGATCGACCCGCGGATCCGGCTGAAATAGTCGAATGAGACCCACTTCGTTGGGCTCTCATTCGAGAAGGATTCACTCCGCTCAGCGCACGCCCCGTTGGGGCGCACGTTCCCTCCGCGCAGAGAATTTTTCGGCACGCACAGGTCGCGCCGAAAAATGGATTTGACTTTATTCGCCGGTGCGCCGGCGAATTCTGCGAAGCTTTTTCACTTAAGGAGACACCACACTATGAAATCCCTGCGTGAGCTTTACCGCATCGGGCGCGGGCCCAGCAGCAGCCATACGATGGGACCGGAGGCGGCGGCGCGGCGCTTTCTCGCCGCTTATCCGGACGCCGAGCACTTCCGCGTGACGCTCTACGGCTCGCTCGCGAGCACGGGGCGCGGACATCTGACGGACCGCGCCGTGGAGGACGTATTCGGCTCCGCGCGCACGGAGGTCATTTTCGACACCGAAACGCAGGACCTGCCCCACCCGAACACGATGGACCTCGCCGCCTTCGCCGGCGGACGCGAGCTCGGCAGGGCGCGGGTGCTCAGCGTCGGCGGCGGCGCCATCCGCGTCGAGGGTCACCCGGAGGAGGACACGCCGGAGGTCTATCCGGAGCACTCCTTCGCCGAGATCGCCGACTACTGCAAGCGCCGCCGTCTGCGCCTCTGGGAATACGTTGAGCAGCGCGAGGGTCCGGAGATCTGGGACTTTCTTTTCGAGGTCTGGTCCGCGATGAAGCGCGCCATTCTGAACGGGCTCACCGCCTCCGGCGAGCTGCCGGGCGGACTGCACGTCGAGCGCAAGGCGCAGTATCTCTATAACCAGCGCCATATCGACGAGAGCGGCACCACGCGCGAAAACCGCATCGTCTGCGCTTACGCCTTCGCCGTGGCGGAGGAGAACGCCGCCGGCGGCATCATCTGCACCGCTCCGACCTGCGGGGCGAGCGGCGTCGTCCCCGCGGCGCTGCGCTACACGCAGGAGCAGCGCGACTTTTCCGACCGCGACGTGCTCCGCGCCCTCGCAGCCGGCGGCGTCATCGGCAACCTCATCAAGACGAACGCCTCCATCTCCGGCGCGGAATGCGGCTGTCAGGCGGAGATCGGCACGGCGTGCAGCATGTGTGCCGCCGCGCTCGCGGAGATCCACGAGATGGGCATCGACCAGATCGAATACGCCGCAGAGGTCGCGATGGAGCACTATCTCGGTCTGACCTGCGACCCCATCGGCGGGCTGGTGCAGATCCCCTGCATCGAGCGCAACGCCGTCGCCGCGATGCGCGCCATCAACGCGCTCTCGCTCGCAAACTTCCTCTCCAGCACGCGCAAGATCAGCTTCGACATGGTGGTCCAGACCATGTATGAGACCGGGCGCGACATGCACCTCAGCTATCGCGAGACGTCCAAGGGCGGGCTCGCCAAGCTCTATCAATGACGAGTTAGGAGGCGGACGCCCCTTGATCGAACTGCTTGCGCGCCGGCTCATCCCGGACCGCGGGAACACGGCGGACCCCGCCGTGCGCCGCGCTTACGGAACGCTCTGCGGCGCGGTCGGCATCGCACTGAACCTGCTGCTCGCGGCGGGCAAATTCTTAGCCGGCGCGCTCGCCGGCTCCATCGCGGTCACGGCGGACGCCTTCAACAACCTCTCCGACGCCGGCTCCTCGCTCATCACCCTGCTGGGCTTCCGCCTCGCCGGGCGGCGGGCGGACGCGGGGCATCCTTACGGCCACGGACGGCTCGAATACGTCTCCGGTCTCGCCGTCGCGGTCGTCATCCTCCTGATGGCGTTCGAGCTCGGCAAGAGCTCGGTGGAGAAGATCCTCGCGCCGGAGCCCGTCGGCGGCGGCTGGCTGCCCGCGGCGATCCTCGCCGCCGCCATCGCCGTGAAGCTCTATATGTTCTGCTATAACCGCGCCGTCGCAAAGCGCATCGGCTCATCCGCCATGCGCGCCGCCGCCGCGGACTCGCTGAGCGACTGCGCCGCGACCGCGGTCGTGCTGCTCTCGATGGGCGTTTCCCGGCTCTTTTCCGTCAGCATCGACGGCTGGGCGGGGCTCGCCGTCGCGCTCTTCATCCTCTGGACCGGCATCGGCGCGGCGCGCGACACGCTCTCGCCCCTGCTCGGACAGGCGCCGAGCCCGGAATTTGTCCGCGGGATCACGGACACCGTGCTCGCCCACCCGGAGGTGCTCGGCATCCACGACCTCATCGTCCACGATTACGGTCCCGGACGCCAGATCATCTCCCTCCACGCGGAGGTGGACGGCAAAAAGGACGTTTTCGCCACCCACGACGCCATCGACAACATCGAGCGCGAGCTGCGCGCCCGCTTCGGCTGCGTCGCCACGATCCATATGGACCCCATCGAGACGGACAACGCCGCGGTGGACGCCCTGCGGGAGAAGACTGCCGCGCTCGCGAAAACCCTCGATCCCGCCGTGAGCATCCACGATTTCCGCGTCGTCCCCGGTCCGAGCCACACGAACCTCATCTTTGACGCCGTCATTCCCCGCCATCTCGGTCTCAGCGACGACGAAGCCGCGGAGCGCCTGCGCGCGCTCGTCGCCGCGCAGCTCCCCGGCTGCTGCGCCGTCGTCACCGTCGACGAGGATTTCAATTAAGATCCCCCTTCAGGAGAACACCGCCGTGAAAAAGAAACACGACAAAAACCTCATAATCGGCTCCGTTCTCGCCGGGGCGGTGCTGCTGCTCATCGTCGTGGGCTATTTCTGGACGCCCTGCGACCCGGAGGCGATGAACGCCTCCGCGAAGATGCAGCCGCCGAGCTGGACACACCTGCTCGGCACGGACAACTTCGGGCGGGACATCTTCTCCCGCGTGCTCTCCGGCGCGGGGACGACGCTGTTCATCGCGGCGGCGACCGTCGCGATCGGGCTCGCCGTCGGCATTTTAGCCGGCGCGTTCACGGGCTATTTCGGCGGCTGGGTCGACGAGGTGCTCATGCGCGTCAACGACGTCATCACCGCCTTTCCGAGCATCCTGCTCGCCCTCGTGCTCATCAGCATTTTAGGCAGCGGAAAATACAACATCATCGCGGCGCTGAGCCTGCTCTTCATTCCGAGCTTCGCCCGCGTGGTGCGCAGCGAATTTGCGCGCCAGAAGGAGCTCGACTACGTGCGCAACGCGCGGCTCATGGGCGTCGGGACGCTGCGCATCATGTTTGTCCACATCCTGCCGAACGTCATGCCCGTCGTGCTCTCCACGGTCACGATCGGCTTCAACAACGCCGTGCTCGCGGAGGCGGCGATGAGCTATGTCGGCATCGGCGTGCTCATGCCGGACACGAGCCTCGGACGGATGCTCTCGGAGAGCCAGAGCTACTTTTTCTCCGCCCCGTGGTATGCGCTGAGCGCCGGCGGGACCATCGTCGCGCTCATTCTGGGCTTCAGCCTCATCTCCGAGGGATTGGAGGGACGCAGCCGTGCTTGACATCAAGGACCTCCGCGTCAGCTTCCGCGATCCGGAGGGACCGAGCGAGGTCCTCCACGGCATCGACCTGCACATGGACCCCGGCGAGATGCTCGGTCTCGTCGGCGAGAGCGGCAGCGGCAAGAGCCTGACCGCCCTCGCCGTTGCGGGGCTTTTGGACCGCAAAAAGACCCGCGCGAGCGGCGAGATCCTGTTTCAGGGCAAGAACCTGCTCACGATCCCGCGCGAGGAGCTGCGGAGCATTCAGGGGCGGGAGATCGGCATGATCTTTCAGGAGCCGATGACGAGCCTAAACCCCCTCATGCGCATCGGTCAGCAGGTGGAGGAGACGCTCCGCATCCACACGGACAAGACCCCCGCCGAGCGCCGCGCCCTCGCGCTTGAGGTCATGGAAAAGGTCGGTCTGCCCGACCCGGAGGCGACTTATCGCAAATATCCCCACCAGCTCTCCGGCGGTCAGCGCCAGCGCGCCATGATCGCCGCGGCGTTCATCATCAACCCGCGCCTGCTCATCGCCGACGAGCCGACCACGGCGCTGGACGTCACCGTGCAGGCGCAGATCATCGACCTGCTGCGCGACGTGAGCCGCAAGCACGGCGTCGGCATTCTGTTCATCTCCCATAATCTTCAGGTCGTGCGGCGGCTCTGCTCCCGCGTCTGCGTCATGCAGGGCGGCAGCATCGTGGAGACCGGCGGCGCGGACGGCATTTTCCTCCACCCGCGGGAGGAATACACGAAAAAGCTCATCGCCGCGATCCCCACGCGCGACAAGCGGCGGAGGTGAAGCTTCCTATGACGGATAAAATTCTCGAAGTAAAAAACCTGAACGTCACCTACGGGGGCGGCGGCTTTCTGCACAAAACGCCCGGCTTCCGCGCCGTGCGGGACGTCAGCTTCAGCATCGCGCCGGGCGAGATCGTCGGGCTCGTGGGCGAGAGCGGCTGCGGCAAGAGCACGCTCTCCAAGGCGATCCTCGGCATGCTGCCCTACACCGGCGAGATCCTCCACGGCACGAAGCGGCCCCAGATGGTGTTTCAGGACCCTTACGGGAGCCTGAACCCCGCCAAAACGGTCGGCTGGATCGTGGAGGAGCCGCTGCGCGCCTTCGGCAAGTATGACGCCCCGGAGCGCCGCCGCCGCGTGGCGGAGATGCTCAGCCGCGTCGGGCTCGGTCCGGAGTATCTGACCCGCCGCCCGCGGGAGCTCTCCGGCGGTCAGCGCCAGCGCGTCGGGCTCGCCGTTGCGCTCATCCAGCGCCCGCGCTTCATCATCGCCGACGAGCCCGTCAGCGCGCTGGACGTCACCATTCAGGCGCAGATCCTCGACCTCCTGCTGGAGCTCCAGCGCGACCTTGCGCTGAGCTACCTCTTCATCTCCCACGACCTGAACGTCGTCTACCAGATCTGTGACCGCGTGCTCGTCATGCACGGCGGGGAGATCGTGGAGCAGGGGGCGGTGGAGGAGGTCTATGATCGTCCGAAGCACGAATACACGAAACGGCTGCTTGCGGCGATATGAGGTGCGATACGCGATCCCGCCCGGAAAATCGGGCGGGATCGCTGGGTTTTAAATATTGAATGCGCCTGCGGGCGCAAATTGAATAGGTTTCGCGCCGAAGGCGCGACCTTCTTTCCCCCTGTGGGGAAAGAAGGCAAAGGCACAGTTAAGGAGGGACCCTTTCGATTGGGTCCCTCCTTAACAATCCTCCCCCACAACGACCAAGTGGGTCTTCGACCCCCTTGGAACCCCCCTAAAGTCGGAGCTTGCCCGGTTTTAAAATCGTTGCCGCGAAGCGGCACCCTTTAAAGGCTCCCCTGTGCAAGGGGAGCTGGCGCGCGAAGCGCGACTGAGGGGTTGTTACCAAGCTGCCGAAAACGCCAAGC
>CAVCTM010000043.1:0-16952 GCA_963605115.1 Pseudobutyrivibrio sp.
GCTGACAGCCTCCCTTGCACAGGGAGGCCTTTAAAATCGCGGCGTTTCCGTGTTAGTTAAAACGCTGGTGCCGGGGTTCCAAGGGGGTCGTCAGACCCCCTTGGTCGTTTAGGAGGAGGATTGTTAAGGAGGGACCCGATCGAAAGGGTCCCTCCTTAACTGTGCCTTTGCCTTCTTTCCCCACAGGGGAAAGAAGGTCGCGTCCCACGGACGCGAAACTTATTCAATTTGCGCCGCAAGGCGATTCCGCTTTCACCCCTCCGCGAGCTCAAATCCCAGCTTCAGAGCGCGGAGATTCAGCTCCTCCGTGCCTTTCGGGACGCTGGCGCGCACGGCGCGCTCAAGGGCTTCGTCGCTGAAGAGGGCGAGGGTGCGCCCCAGGATCCCGGCGGCGACGATGTTCGCCGTCATCGGCTTGCCGAGCGTTTCCGCCGCGGTGGAAAGGATCGGGTAAGAGCGGACGCGCAGGTCCGTTCCCTCCGGCGGGGTGAGGCTCGCATCTAAAATAAGCAGGCTGCCGCGGGCGCACTGGGACAGGTATTTTTCCATCGCGCTCTGGGTCAGGGCGAGGAAGACGTCGCTTTTCCCGACCTTCGGATAGTCGATCGGCGCGTCGGAGATAACGGTCTCCGCCTTGCAGCTGCCGCCGCGGGCTTCGGGACCGTAGGACTGGGACTGCGCCGCATAGTGTCCCGCCGCGAGCGCCGCGCGCGCCAAAATGACGGAGCAGAGGATGACGCCCTGCCCGCCGGAGCCGCCGAGACGGACGCCGGTGATCTTTTCGCCATTCATTCGCTTCCCTCCTCCCGCACGCGGGCGATGAGCGCCTCATACTGCTTGCAGTATTCCGGGCGCTCGCTGCAATAAAAGCGGCCCGCGAGCAGCTTTCCGCTCACGTCCTGCCCCTCCTTCGGCGCGCCGCGCTCGACGAAATAGGTGTTCTCCTTCTGCCAGCGCAGCATGTCGACGGCGTCGCCCTTTTTGTTCTTGCGCCCGTAATAGGTCGGGCAGATGCTCGCGCAGTCCACGACGGAAAAACCGCAGTGGCTGATCGCGTCCGCCATCAGCTTCACGGTCTGGCGCGCGTGGAACGCCGTGCCGCGGGCGACATAGGTCGCGCCCGCGCCGATGGCGAGGCGGCAGACGTCGAAGTCCTGATCGATGACGCCGTAGGGCGCGGTGGTACCGAACTCACCGGTCGGGGTCGTCGGCGAATACTGACCGCCGGTCATGCCGTAGACGTTGTTGTTGAACACGAACACGCTGAGGTCTATGTTGCGGCGGGCGGCGTGGATAAAGTGGTTGCCGCCGATGGCGGTCGCGTCGCCGTCGCCGGTCAGGACGATGACGGTCAGGTCGGGGCGGCACATTTTGATGCCCGTGGCGACCGGGATGGCGCGGCCATGGGTCGTGTGGATGGTGTTGAAATCCATATATCCGCTCGCGCGGCTGGAGCAGCCGATGCCGGACACGATGCAGACCTCGTTTTTGTCGAGTCCCAGCGCGTCCACGGCGAGCGCCACGTCGCGCATGAGGATGCCGTTGCTGCATCCGGGACACCAGATATGCGGCAGCATCGCCTCGCGGAAATACTCGTTTACGATGGGGTTCCCGCTCATTTTTACGCCGTCACCTCCCGCAGCTTTTCCAGAATGGTCTCCGGCTCGATGGGCGCGCCGGACACGGTGCCGAGAAAGTCCACCGGGCAGATCCCGGCGAGCTCGCGCTCGACCTCGCGCACGATCTGTCCGTAGTTATGCTCCACGACGAAAACGCGCTTTGCCCCCTTCGCCCGCGCTGCGAGCTCCGCGCCCGGAAAGGGCCAGAGCGTCACGGCGCGGAAAAGTCCCGCCCGGATGCCGGCTGCGCGCGCGTCGCGCACGGCTTTTTTCGCGGCGCGGACCGTTCCGCCATAACAGACGACGAGCGTCTCCGCGTCGTCCGTGAGGGATTCGTCCCACTGCACGATGTCGGCGCGTCCCAGCTCGATCTTGCGCATCAGGCGCTCCACAAGCTTCTGCGCCTCCGCCGGCGAGCTCGTCGGGTAGCCGCGCTCGTCGTGGGTCAGCCCCGTGACGTGATAGCGCCAGCCCATGGCGAAGGGCGGGATCACGGGCACGAGCGTCTCCGGGTCGCCGCGATAGGGCAGCCAGTCCGCATCCTCCGGGTCCGGCAGCGCACGGTCCACGACCTCGTATTCGCCGGGCTGCGGCACGCGGACGCCCTCGCGCAGATGGCCCACGAGCTCGTCCATCAGGAAGATGACGGGCACGCGGTAGCGCTCGGAGAGGTTGAAGGCGCAGACGGTGAAGTCGAATGCCTCCTGCACCGTGCCGGGCGCGAGGGCGATCACGGGGTGGTCTCCGTGCGTGCCCCAGCGTGCCTGCATCACGTCGCCCTGCGCCGGGCTCGTCGCCATGCCGGTCGAGGGACCCGCGCGCTGGACGTCCACGACGACGCAGGGCATCTCCGTCATCGCGGCGAGTCCGATATTCTCCTGCATCAGCGAAAAGCCCGGACCGCTCGTCGCGGTCATCGCCTTGACGCCCACGGCGGACGCGCCGATGATCGCCGCCATACTGGAGATCTCGTCCTCCATCTGAATAAAATGACCTCCGATCTTTGGCAGCAGCTCGGAGGCCTGTTCAGCGATCTCTGTGGAGGGTGTGATGGGGTAGCCGGCGTAAAAGCGCATCCCGGCGGCGATCGCACCGCGGAGGCACGCCTCGTTCCCCTGCATCAGGACCATCTCAGCCAACTGCTTCGCCCTCCCGCTCGACAAGATAAACGGCGAAGTCCGGGCAGAGGCTCTCGCAGAGCCCGCAGGCAACGCAGTCCGCACCGGGCACCGTATGCACCCTGCCGCCGACGAGCTGCAGAACATGCTTGGGGCAGAACTCCACGCAGACGCCGCAGCCCTTGCACCAGACGGGATTGAGTTCCAGAGTTTTCATATCAGGATCTCCTTTTCAGGAAAATTTGCATTTTTGCTTTTTCTAACTTGCATTATACTCTCTCCGATCGCGTTTGTACACCGTGATTTTGACCAAACTTTCCGGTAATTTTCGGCATTTTGACCGAACTTTCGTTCTTTAATTGAATGCAGAGCGTGAATTTCTCATTTTTTTAATATTCATTTTTGTTTTTTGGCGGCTTTGCGGTCTTGCAAATTCGGCGGTTTTCGATTACACTATGGAAAAACAAACAGCCGTCCGGGGCGGACGGCGGAAGGGATATTTTGCTATGACTGCATTTTTAACGAGCATTCCGACGATGGAGCGCGGCGGGGTGTTCTTCGCCGAAAACGGGCTGGCGGACGCGCTGCGCGCTCTGCTCCCGCCGCGCGCGCTCCGCGCGCTGCTCGTCACCTCCGACCCTGCCGACCGCGAGCGCACGGCGCACATGGCGGCGGAAGGGCGCGCAACGCTGGAAAAAAGCGGCTATGCCGTGGAGCGCTTTGACTCCCTCGACGGCGCGAACGACGCGGACGCCCCGGCGCTCGTCGCTGCGGCGGACCTCATCATCCTCGCGGGCGGCCATGTGCCGACGCAGAACGCCTATTTTCAGCGCATCGGGCTGCGCGGGCTGCTGGAAGGCTTTTCCGGCGTCCTGATCGGCATCAGCGCCGGCAGCATGAACAGCGCGGAGACGGTTTACGCCCAGCCGGAGCTCCCCGGCGAGAGCACGGACGCGGCGTTTCGGCGCTATCTCCCCGGTCTCGGTCTCACGAAAAAGCAGATCATCCCGCACTATCAGGCGATCCGGGACGAGCTGCTCGACGGCAGGCGGCTTTTCGAGGACATCACCTACCCGGACAGCTTTGGCAGAGAATTTTTCGCCATCCCCGACGGCAGCTATCTCCGCGTCGACCCCGACGGCGAGCGGTTTTTCGGCGAAGTCTGGCGCATCGCCGACGGCGCCTGTGAGCGGGTGCAGTGAAAAAAGCCTCGCAGAGTTTGCGGCGCGCCCTAAAGGACTAGCGCCTTCGGCGCGTCGCACCCGCAAATAAAGTCCAATTCATTTTTCGGCGCGACACGCGCGTGCCGAAAAATTCTCTGCGCGGAGGGAACGTGCGAAGCCCCTGCCATCGGCAGGGGCTTCGTGCGCTGAGCGGAGTGAATCCTTTTCATCCGGGAGCGTAAGCGAAGCGGGTCCCGGATGAGTTTTCACCACTTTTCGAAATGTACAAGGCTCTCATCGTAGAGGGCTCTCTCGCTGTCGTCGGGCTTGGCGGGGTAGCCGAAGGCGACGATGGAGTGGGGCACGATGTGCTCCGGGAGGCTGAAGAGCTCCTGCTGCGCCTTCACGCGCTCGTCAACGGGCCATGTGCCGAGCCAGACGCTGCCGACGCCGAGGTCGTGCGCCGCTAAAATGAGGTTCTGCGCCGCGATCGAGCCGTCCACGATCCAGAAATCCGGCGCCTTGGAAAACGCGCGGTGCAGGTCGCCGCAGACGAGCACAGCAAAGTCCGCGCCGCGCAGCGGCTCCATCGGTCCGCCGCCGCCCGCGTCCGCCATGGCGGAGAGCATCGCCTTGTCGCGCACGACGATGAACTGCCACGGGCGCGCGTTGACCGCGCTGGGACCGCTCATCCCGGCGCGCAGGATCGTGTGCAGCGTCTCGTCCTCCACCCGTTTTTCCGAAAACCGCCGCACGCTGCGGCGCGTAAAGATCGCCTTCAGGGTCTCCATACCGTTTCACCGGTCCTTTCCTTATGATGATAATTCGATTATAGCGGGAAATATTTTAATTGTAAAGGGCAAAAACAAAACAGGAGACCGCTCACAGCGGTCTCCTGTTTTGGATTTTTTATTGCAGGCCGTACTTCTTGTTGAACTTGTCCACGCGGCCGCTGGTGTCGACCAGCTTCTGCTTGCCGGTGTAGAAGGGGTGGCACTTGGAGCAGATTTCAACGGTGATGTTCTGCTTGGTGCTGCCGGTTTCGATCACGGCGCCGCAGGCGCAGCGGATGGTCGTCGGCTTATAATCGGGATGGATGCCTTCTTTCATGTCTGACGCAACTCCTGTTCACATTAAGCTGCCTTGAGTACACCGCGCCGCGGTGTGGTTACAAGACGCAACAGAGATTATAACAGACCGTTTCCGGAAATGCAAGGGCTTTTCGCGGGAAAATTCAGGTTTTTTCCGGTTCGACGTCGATCTCGACGCCGGGGCGCAGGAACCAGAGCGCACAGCGGCGCACGGGCAGACCGAGGATGCGTTCGAGTGCGCGGGCATAGGCGCGCAGCTGGCCCTGATAGCGCCCGGCGCGCTGCGGCGCCTCCGCCGCCGTGACGCGGTCGGTCTTGTAGTCCAGCACGGTCACGCCGCCGTCCTCGACGAAAAAGCAGTCCACGACGCCCTGAAGCAGCAGCCGGTCATCCGCCGCCGCGCCGGGGAAATAGTCCGCCGCGGGCTCTAAGAGCGTGAAGCGGAACTCCCGCCGCACGTCCGCCGCCGCTGCGAGCTGCCGCCCCAGCGGGGAGTCGAAAAGCCGCAGGACGGAGGGTAAGTCCACCGCCGCCGCTTCCTCCGCCGTCAGCAGCCCCGCCGCGGCGATGCGCCGCAGTTCGGCGTCCAGCCGCGCGATGCTGCCCGTCTCGGAAAAGCGCAGGTGCTGCAGGAACGCATGCGTCGCCGTGCCGCGCTCGGCGGGCGTGAGCTTTGCCGGCTCGCCGGGCGTCGGGAGGCGGAATACATAGTCCTCGTCCGGCGCAAGGAGCGACGCGCCCTCGGCGTCCGGTGCGTCCGCGCCCTTCAGCTCCGTCGCCGTCAGCTTGCTCGGCAGGTCGGCGGAGGCGGTGTAAGGATAGCGGAAGGCGAGCTTTTCGGCGATGCGCGCCGCCGCGCCGTCCGCCGCGGGGGTCTCCGCGGGCGCGCCGGGCGCTTCCGGCGTCTCCGGCTCCGCGTCCGCGGAGACCACCTGCATCGCGATCAAAGCGCCGCCGTCGATGAGCGACGCCGTGGCGAGCCACTGGGACGGGCTCTGCGCCGCGCGCAGCAGCGCCGGGGGCGCGGGATTTGTCAGCCCGACGCCGAGCTTGCCGAGCGCCTTGTCCGGGCTTTTCCAGACGCAGGTCATGATGAGCTTTTCCCGCGCGCGGGTCATCGCGACATAGAGCACGCGCAGCTCCTCGCTCAGCATCTCGGTCGTGAGCCGCTCCGCGATGGCGCGGCGCGCGAGCGTGGGGTATTCGACGCCCCGCTCCCGGTCGCAGAGCTTGGGTCCGAGTCCGAGGGCGCTGTGCATCAGGACGGGCGATTGCAGGTCCGAACGGTTGAAACGGTGGGAAAGATCGCAGAGGAAGACGAAGGGGAACTCCAGTCCCTTGCTCTTGTGGATGCTCATGATGAGCACGGCGCGTCCCGCGGGCGCGCGCTCCGGCTCGCGGTTTTGTTCGGCAAGGCGGCGCAGGTAAGTCACGAAGCGGAAGAGACTGCTCTGTCCGCCCTCGGAAAAGCGCTCGGCGTATTCCAGCAGCAGCATGAGGTTTGCGCGGCGGGTCTCGCCGTCGCGCATCGCGGCGCAGACGGCGGGGAGCGCGGTGTCCGAATAGATCGTCCAGAGCAGCGCGCCGGGCGTTAAGTCGGGCGCGAGCGCGCGCCAGCGGTCCAGCAGCGCGAGGAAGGCGGCGCACTTTTCGTCCCCCGCCCCCGCCGCGGCGCGGAGCGCACCGTAAAAATCGCCGTCGCGCTTTGCGGCGCGGATGGCGCTCAGGGCGTCCGGGTCGAAGCCGAAGACCGGCGAGCGCAGCGCGGAGATGAGCGGCACGTCCGCATGGGGGTTATCGACGAGCGCGAGCAGGTCGACGGCGACCGTGACCTCCAGACTTTTGAAAAAGCCGCTCCCCTGCCGGCTCTGGACGGGGATGCCCATTTCCGCGAGCGCGCGGTGGAACGCCGCGCCCTTGCCGCCCGGCGCGCGCATCAGGATCACGAAGTCGCCGGGGTCGCAGGGGCGGGCGGCGCCGCCGGAATAGACCGGGGTCCCCTCGCGCAGCATCGCCGCGATGCGCGACGCGACGAAGTGCGCCTCGCGCTCGGCTTTGTCCGGCGCGTCCTCCCCGCCCTCTCCGGCGTCCAGAATGTCAAACTCCACGGGGCTGTCCGTGCCCTCCGGGTAGTCGAGCGCGCCGAAGCGGAGCGCCGCGTCGTCGTCATAATCGAGCTCGCCGATCTCGCGCGACATGAGCACGGAGAACACGCGGTTCGCCGCGTCGAGGACGCATTTGCGCGAGCGGAAGTTTTCCCGCAGCAAGATCTTGCGCCCCTCGCCCTCCGCGGCGCAGCCGAAGGGGACGAAGGTCCGGTATTTTTCCAGAAACAGCGTCGGGTCCGCGAGGCGGAAGCGGTAAATGGACTGCTTCACGTCGCCGACTAAAAACAGGTTCCGCTCCTGCCGCGAAACGGCGCGGAAAATGCGCTCCTGCACGGCGTTCACGTCCTGATATTCGTCCACCATGATCTCCGTGAAGCGCCCGGCGAGCTCCGCCGCGATCCAAGTCGGCGCGCCGGTCTCCCGGTCGGTCAGCAGCCGGGCGGCGCAATGCTCCAGATCGGAGAAATCCACCGCGCTGCGGCGGCGCTTTTCCGCCGCGAACGCGCGGTCGAATTCCAGCGTCAGGTCCAGCAGCGCCTCCATCGCCGGGGCTGCGGCGCGCTGGTCGCGCAGCAGCGCGGCGGAGGGCGCGCCGAGACGGTCGGAGAGCGACGCCATCGCTTTTTTGCAGCGGTCGCGCAGCGCCTTCAGCCGCGCGGGGCGGTCCGGCTCCGGATAAGCGCGCAGCGCGCCGAGCCGCGAAAACGGCAGCGCCGCGAGCGCGCAGCGCGCTCTGTCCCAGCCGACCCCCAGCGCGCGGCGCAGCTCGCGCAGCGCCTCCGCGTCCTCGGCAAAGGCGGGACCGTAAGCCTTTTTCAGCTTCTCGTCCGCCTCGATCTCCGTGAGGGCGGCTTCAAAGCTTTCGCACCAGAAGCCGACCTCCGCCTCCGCCGCGCGGAGCAGCTCGCGCCCCCAGACGCTCTCGCCCGCGTCCTCGACGCCTTCGAGCCGCAGCGCGGCGCGCTGGTCCGCCGCCCACTTTTCCGGGTCCGGGTGGCTGCGGAGCTTTTCATAAAGCTCCAGCACCGCGCTCTCAAGGCGCTTGTCATCCCGCCCCGCGCCGACCGTGTCCGCCAGAAGGCGGAAGGCGCCGTCGCTTCCGATCTTCGCATAGCGCCGGTCGAGCACGCGGGCAAGGACGCCGCGGCGGATGGTCTCCGCGCGGTCCTCCTCCAGCACCGTGAACGCCGGGGAGAGCCCCAGATGGTGGCAGTTTTCGCGCAGCACGTCCGCGCAGAAGGCGTGGATCGTGCCGATATGGGCGCTGAGACAGAGCGTCTGCTGCCGCCGCAGGCGCAGGTCGTCCGGGCGCTCCGCCGCGGCTCTGGCGAGCGATTCCATAATGCGCCCGCGCAGCTCCGTCGCCGCCGCGCGCGTGTAGGTGATGACGAGGAAGCGGTCGATGTCAACAGGATCCACGGGGTCCGTCACATAGCGGACGAGCCGCTCCGTGAGCACGCGGGTCTTGCCGCTGCCGGCGGCGGCGGATACGAGCAGGCTGCCGCCGCGGTTTTCGATCGCGGCGCGCTGGTCGGGTGTAAATTCAAACGCCATGGTCCGCCGCCTCCTTTTCGATCCTGTCCCAGACCTCGCCGGGCTTCATCGTTTCTATGTAGCGCATACTGTCCTGCGATTCGTCGAAGTGGCACGCCGCGGCGTAATCGCAGAAGCGGCAGGCGTTTTCCGTCTGGCTGCGGAACCACGGGTCGGCTGCCACGGAGCCGCCGCGCAGCTCCCGCGCGAGGGCGCGGAGCGTGGCGTCGATATGTCGCCCCAGCGCGCCGAGACGCTCGGCGGACGCCAGCGCGTCGCCGGAGTAAACGCCGTCCTTGAAGCTGACGGGCAGGTATTGCAGCGCGCCGTGCTCCATCGCGTCCAGGACCGCGCTCTCGCCGAGGAGCAGTCCGCTGCGGCGGCGCGCCTTCGCCTTTTCCGCCAGGAGCTGCTCCGCCGTGAGCTCCGCCGGGGCGCTGACGAGCACGTCCCGCGCCGGGACATAGAGCACGCCCGCGGGCACGATCTCCATCCCGTAGCGCGGCGCGCCGGAGCGTTCGAGTGCGAAGAGATAGAGCAGCATCTGCAAGCCGAGCCCGTACCAGACGTCCGAGAGCGAAAAGCTCTTCTTGCCGGTCTTGTAGTCCACGACGCGCAGGTAGAGCCTGCCGTCATGCACCCAGCCGTCCACGCGGTCGGCGATGCCGGTCAGCACGAGGGAGTCCTCCCCCTCGCCGAGCGCGATGGGCGGAAACGCCTCGCGGTCGCCGAAGTTGAGCTCAAAATCGAGCGGCTGAAAGTCGCTTTTCGCGAGCTCCGCCGCCATATCCGTCACGACGGCGCGCACCGAGCCGGTAAGCCGCCGGAAGAGGTAAACAAAGCGCGGCGACTTCTGGCGGAAATCGTTCAGCTTTTCGTGGACATAGCGCGCGACATATTCGTCGCAGAGCGCCTCCACGCGCGCCGGTGAGACGCTGGCGAAGCCGCCCTCCGCGGCGATAGAGCGCGCGCAGCCCTCCAGCACGAAGTGCATAAAGGTGCCCATCTCCGGCGGGGCAAACTCCGCCGGCTGGCGGGGCTTTGCCTTCAAGCCGTATTGCAGGAAATAGGAGAAGGGGCAGCCGGAAAAATTGTCGATGCGCGAGGCAGAGAGCGTCAGCTTCTCGCCGTAGAGCGCGCGCACCGCGCTGCGGCTGAGCCGCCCGCGGGTCAGCGACGCCGCAGCGTCCAGCTTCGCGAGCGCCTCGCCCGCGCCGCGGTCTGAAAACCACTGCCGCGCCGCCTCCGCGCTCTCCGGATGGAACGGGCGCGACGCCGCGGCTGCAAGCTCAAACGCCGGTCCCGGCGCGCTCTCGCGGCAGCGGGCGCTGTCCGCCGTCTCCACGGGGAGGTCAAAGACCTTCCGCAGCCGCTCGACGGCGAAGGCGGGCGACGCCTTCGCGCCCTCCGCGCCGAGGGCGCACCAGCTGATCGCCAGCGTGTCCGACGGCAGCGTCAGGCAGTGATAGAGCAGCGCAAACTCGCGGTCCAGGCGCTCCCCCGCCGCGGAGCCGACGTCCAACCCCGCGGCGGCGAGCACCTCGCGGTCCGCGTCGGACAAAATGCCGGTCCCCGGCGCGGCGGCGGGAACGCTCGCGCTGTCGCAGCCGAGCATGATGAGGTGGCGGATATGCCGCCGGCGCATGCGGTCGAAGTCGCCCGCGCTCACGCGGTCGAGCGAGAGCGGGATCGTGCCGACGTCGTAAGAGCTCAGCACGGTCGTAAAGAGCTTGCCGAAGCTCTCCAGATCCGTCTCCGTATCGCGCAGCACCTCGCCGCACTGCGTGAGCGCGTCGCAGACGATGTCCCAGAGCTGGGCATATTCCGCCGCCGTCTGCGTCTGCCCCAGCGCGCGCAGCTCCGCGGCGCGCTCCGTGAGCAGCCGCGGCAGCTCCAGCGCCGCGAAAAAGTCCGCGAGCGCGCGCGCCTGCGCGCCGCCCGTTTTCGCCGCCCCGCCGCGCTCGGCGAGCAGCAGCAGCGGCGCGCTCGCGCGGCGGCGCAGAGCGTTGATCTCCGCAAGCCGCGCCCGGTCCTCGTCCGTAAGCTCCCTGCCGAAGCCCGCCGGGTGCTGCACCCAGTCCTCGTCCCGCGTCCAGTCCGCGCCGCGGAGGGTCCAGAGAAAAACATAGTTTTCCAGCGTGTCGCATTCCGCGCGGCTGAGCCCCGCAAGCCCGGTCTTCAGGTATGCGAACACGTCCTCATAGTCCCAGCCGCCGGTGACGGTGTCGTAAGCCGCGGCGACGAGCGCGGGCAGCGGCTTTTGCAGCAGCGCGCTGCGCTTCGCCGTATAAAGCGGGACGCCGTAGTGGGCGAAAACGCTCTCCATCGCGCCGCGGTAAGTCTCGAACGAGCGCGCCGTGACCGCGATGTCGCGCCAGCGGCAGCCCGTGGTGCGCACGAGTTCGAGGCAGCGCGCCGCCGCCCACTCGCACTCCGCCACGGTGTCCGGCGCGCAGACGAGCGCGACCGCGCCCGCCGGCTCGCAGCGCGCCTCGGCAAAGGAGAACGCCTCGCGCTCCACGTCCGCCATCGGTCCGCCGCGCGCCGCGCCGGAAAAGCGCTCGACGCAGCACTCCGCGCCGCATTCCGCGGCGAGCGCCGTGAGACGCAGCGCCGCGCGGCGGCTCGGCTCGAATATTTCGTGCCCCTCCGCGAGCCCCTCCGCCGTCAGGCAGACGCGCACCTCCGCGCCCGCGCGCAGCAGCGCGCCGAGCACGGCGAGCTCCTGCGCCGTGAAGTCCGTAAAGCCGTCCACAAAAAACGCGCAGCGGGCATAAGCGCTCTCCCCGATGCGCTCGGCGAGGTGCGTCAGGCGGTCCATCGGATCGAGCCCGCTGCGGTCGGCGTAAGTCTGGTAAGCATCATAGATGAGCGCGAGGTCGCCGAGCTTCTGGCGCAGCGCGTCCGTGCCCGGCGCATTGAGCTCGCCGTGCGCGCCCTCGGCGTATTCGCGCAGCGCGTCCGGACCGATGCGGCAGGTCTTGAACTCGTCGATGGCGCGCAGCAGCTCCTGCTGAAGCGGCGCCTGCCGCCGCGCCGCGCCGTAAACGGCGAGCCGGGAACCCACGTCGCCCAGCGCGCGGACGAGACAGAGCAGCCGCCCGCCCCGGCTGAGCGCCGCGCGGCGCGCGCCGCCGAGCTCGCCCTCCACCCGCGCGGCAAGCCGCGTGAAGGAGAGGACCTCGGCATATAAGCTCGCGCTGTCGCCGCAGACGGCGAGCAGCTCGGTCTCCGCCTCGTGGCTGTACTGCTCCGGCACGAGCACCACCGCCCCGCCGACGCCCTGCGCCGCCCGCTCCCGGATGCGCTCCATCATATCCGCGGTCTTGCCCGTTTTCGCCCGCCCAAGGATCAAAGTCAGCATCGCGTTCGTCCTTTCGTTTTCTGCATTACATTGTAGTATTATAGCAAATCCGCAGGCAAAAGCGCAAGGCTTGGTTTTCGCGGCAGAAAGCAAAAAGAGACCGCCCACGCAGGGCGGTCTCTCCTGTTTTCATTTTCAGCCCTCGATGTCGTAGTAAACGAGCACCTTGCGGCTGACCCAGTATCCCACGCCGCCGTTCGTGCAAATCTTGACAAGCTCGCCGAGATTGGGGTCTTCATATTCATCTCTGATTACAAAGGCGTTTCTCCTATCGATGGTAATACCGTTCACATCGCGCGCGCCCTCCTCCACCCAGACGGGCCAGCGAACCAGACGCTTCGAGTCCTCCGTATAGGCGACGGCGTCCGCCTCGCGCAGCCAGATCTGATACAGCTTCGTGTAAAGGGTGTATTCGCCGATATCCGAGCCGTCAACGGTCGAGAGCAGCAGCCAGTTTTCCTCCGTGCCGTCCGTGAGGGTGAAGCGGAAAACGGTGTCCACACGGAAAACGCCGTTATTTCCGACATTGCCCCACTCAAAGAGCACGTAGGGGAAAATATAGCCCGTGGCTGTCGCGACGACGAGATCGCCCTCGGTGAAGCGGCTGCCCGTGTTGTAGCCGGTGTAGGTCTTGATGCCGGGGCCCAGCTCCTCCGGCGTCGGCGTCGGTTCGGGGATCTCCGTATGGCGCACCGGCGGGGTAAACAGGTCGCTCGGCGTGGCGGGGAGCTCCTCCGTCGGTTCGGGCGTCCCGGTCGGCTCCGGGACCTGCGTCGGTTCCTGCGTTTCCGTCTGCTCCGGCGGCGCAGAGGGGCTCTCCGTCTCCGCCGGGCTTCCGCCCGCGCAGCCGGTCAGCAGCATCGCAAAAAGCAGCAGCAGCGCGATCAGGCTTCGGTTTTTCATAGCAAAGGCTCCTTTCTCGTCTCGTTCCGGTTTCTCCCCCGGCGGACAGCTCCGCCGATCATTCGTCATTATACCACAAGCTTCCGCGCCTGACCATAGCAGATCACGCAAATTTCGGGATATGGCGACGAATTTTCACATTTGCTTTGAAATCCCCACGCGCTTCTGTTATAATAAAGCACAGGAAGGAGGCGAGGCGGCGATGAACGAGATCGCGATCGGGACGATGATCCGAAAAGAGCGCGAGGCGCAGGGGCTCACGCAGGTGATGCTCTGCGAGGGGATATGCGACATCGCGACCCTCTCCCGGCTGGAAACCGGAAAAAACGCCCCCTCTCCGGGAAAGCTCCGCGCGCTGATGCAGAGGCTGGGGCTCCCGGAGGAGCGGGTCTATGCGCTGCTCAGCAAAAACGAAATAGAGATCGCCGAGTTGGAACGGGAGATCAACAAACTCCACGTTCGCTTTGAGCAAGCCCCGCTCAGCGACCGCCCCGCCATTCGCGCAGAGGCGGAGGAAAAGCACAGAGAGCTGGAGCGGCTCGCAGGCAAAGACGACCGCCTTGTGCAGCAGATGATCCTGCGCTCGAAATTCGTGCTGGGCAAGGAGGACGGCCCCTACGGTCTGGAAGAGGGAATGGCGCTCTTGCTGAAGGCGATCCGCCTGACCTCGCCGAATTTCCGGCTTGACCGCATTTCGCTGGGGCTTTATTCCGAAAACGAGATCCGCCTGATCAACAGTATGGCAACGCTCAACATCGAAAGCGGCGACCCTCATGAAGCGGTCGATATTTTAAAACAGCTTTTTGATTATCTGAAAGCAAGCACGAAGCTTGCTCCGAGGGTCCGTGCGCAAATTCCTATGGTCACCTTCAATTACTCCCGCGAGCTCTGCGCGACCGAGCGTTACGATAAAGCAATCGAGATCGCTGAGTATGGGAGAAATCTGTGTACAGAATGGGGTCACTATCTGTTCCTGCCCGACCTTCTCGCGGTCTTGGCTGAATGCCATTACCAAAAGAATGAGCTCAACAAAAGCGCCGAGCTCTATCAGGAAGCATTTTATATCTACAAGGCGATCGGAAATGAGCATGACAAAAAAATCATCCAAGCCGAAGCGAAGGAACGCCTCGGCCTGGAGTTGGACTGACTTTTGTCTTAAGCGGTTGATCAATGATTCCCGCCCTTGGGGTCCGGCAGCTCGTCCCCGTTCGGCTCCGCCGGGGTCTCGCCGCCCTTGTCCGGGTCCTTCGGCCCGATGGGCTGGGCGGTCTCCGTCGGAACCGGCGGGCCGGGAACATCCGCCGCGGAAGCGAGCTGAAGCCCCGCGGTGATCGTCATGGCTGCGCAGAGGATGAGCGCGAGCGCGGTGGTGATGAGTTTTTTCATCGGTAAAATCTCCTTTGTGGAAAATGTTTTGGAAATCTCCCCGCCGCGAAAAGCGGCGGGGAGTTTTGCGGGTGTTGGAACTCCCGCCCGCCGTTATTCCGACCTGTACTTGTCCGGGGGAAAACCGGTAAGCTCAGACAGGTAATCAAACACCTGTGCGTAGGTTTCTCCGCTTACGGGCGCGTAGCGTGAGTATCCGATTTTGATCTCTTCCGGACTGCACAAAATGAAGGTCGTTCGCCCCTCTTCTCCGAATACGAAGGTCAATTTGTAGGACCAGCCCATCCCGAAGCTGCCTCTGCTCCTGTGGAATACGTCTCCGCAAAAGGCGTCGGTGATCCACTCCAGAACCTCCGGGTCCGTGATAACGCAGGACTTTCCGTTGTTTCCGTTTCTGACCTCGATCCGTTCCGGCGTCCCGTATGCCGCCTTGATCGGTGTCCGCGGAGTATAGGCGACGAGCAGCGGGATGCCGACGATCACTGCCAGCGCCAGAAGGATAATGATAATTCGTTTCAGCTTGCTTCTTTTCATTTCGTGATAATCTTACGCAATTCGAATATAGTACAGCCCAACTATTGGTTTATTATATGTGTCCTGTATGCCTTGCCCTGCTGCACCTCAGCCCATCGGACTCACCCCTTTCATCGACTTTTCGACCTCACCATATCACACAAAAAACGAAATTACCATAGCATCTCGCGCAAATTTAAATTTGCTTGAAATGCCATAGACAGCGGTCACTTTGCGTGATATAATACCAAGATTGATCCCCCGCCGGCAGTGCCGGCGGGGGATCTTTGCGCCCTCACGCCCCGTAGCGCTCCGCCATATACACGCTCGCGCGCGATTGCACCAGCGCCGCGGCTTCTTCGGCGGTCTTGTCGCCGGAGAGGTAGCGGGCGGCTTCGTTGGTGATCATGGCGAGGAGCGTCTCGTCCGTACCGGAGAGGAGCGTCGTTCCCTCAATGAGGGCGCGGAGCCGGTCGGCGTCGCTTTGCGTGAAGTCATAGTGCTCCACCATGGTGTCGACCCCCTGCGCGACGGCTTGGCGGAGCTGCTCGTCGAACGCGCGCTCCGACGCGGGGAACCCGGCGCCGAGGTTCGCTGCCTGCCCCGCGGGGCTCAGCGCGAAGCGGAGAAACGCCCATGCGCCCGCGGCGTTTTTGCTCCCCGCTGTGACGGCGAGGCGCAGCTCCGGCACGAACATGCTGCCGTTCCCGCTCTCGCAGGGGAAGCCGGCGAAGCAGTAGTCCCCGCCGTAATTGGCGCCGATGGCGCTGACGCGCAGAAATCCTTGCAGCAGCTCCGGCGTGAGCAGCGACTGCTCGCCGCGCTCGCCCAGCGTGCCGCTGCGAGTCCACTTTTTGCAGAGCGTCAGCAGGTCGGCGAACTCCGGGCTGTCAAAGTGCGCCGTGCCGCTCTCCCGATCCGTGAAGCGTCCGATCGCCATGCGCGCCGTCCAGCCCAGCATCACGTCCTCGGTACACCACTGCGGCAGCAGCGTCATCCCGCCGCCCGCGCGCTCCAGCGCCGCCTCCGCCTCGGCGAGCGTGAAGCCCGGCTCCGGGATGAGACTCGCCGGTGCGGTGAAGGTCGCGATGCTGAAGGCGTAGGGCAGGAAATAAACCGCCCCGTCGTCGCGGCAGGCGTTCCGCAGCGCCGGAAGTAAGGCGACGTCGGAGCCGTCCAGATACGGTGCGAGGTCCGCGCAGAGCGTCGCCGGGTCGGTATCCGCGAGCGTTGTCTCCTGCGAAAAGGCGAGGATGTCCGGACCCGCCCCCGCGCCGAGCTCCGCACGCAGCCGCGTCTGCGCCTCCGGCGTGTCATAGACCGCGACGCGGACAAAGCAGTCCTCCTGCGACTGATTAAAGAGCGCGGCGAGCGTCTGCGCCGTGCCGTGCCCGGCGTCCGCGGCGAGCTCCGTCAGCTCCGTGACGGACGGCTGGAGCCCCCAGCGCAGGAGGAAAAACCGTCCCTCCGGCGCGGGGTTATACTGCGCCGCGCCGGAAGCGTCCGTGTAAGCCGGGGGCAGGCTGCCGCAGAGCAGTCTCCGCCGCGGCGGTCTCCTCCGGGACATCCGGCTCCGCAGACGCGGAAAGCCGCGTTTCGGCAGGCATTTCCCGCACCCCGCAGCCGGTCAGCAGCACGAGGGCAAGGATAAGCGTAAACAGTTTTCTCATGGGCATAGCCTCCTTTTCCTTTACGTTACCGGACCTTTGCATCGTTTTGCCCAGAAAACTGCATCATTTTCCCAACGAAAAACCCCGCCGCGGACGCGGCGGGGATTGACAACGGGCGAAACGGTGGTATAATGATGAGTGAAAAGGGCGCTGCGACAAGCGGTTGGTCCCTGTAGTGTATAGCTCTAAGTTATCTTAGAAACCGTCACTTGGCCGAGTGGCGGTTTCTGCGTTTTACAATGACCGTGACCGTGAAAGGTCCCAGATGAAATGTAAGTCGCAAAAGTCTCACCCCCTTTCGGGTGGTGTGACCAACCGCCTGCCGTTTGAGCAGCGCCCTGCCCTTGCGGGCGAAGTCATTATAACATATCGCGCGGCGAATGTCTATGATCTTTCGTCGTTTTCCTGCGGAAAAGTCCGGGTTTTCGGGCTTTTCCGCTTTTTTTCGCACATGGCGCAAACGCCTGGGGCGCGGGGGTTTGAC
>CAVCTM010000044.1:0-16884 GCA_963605115.1 Pseudobutyrivibrio sp.
CGCTGACAGCTCCCCTTTCGGGGGAGCATTTTTCTAAGGTCGCGGCTTCGCCGCGAATTTGATTTTTGGACTCTTGGGTGTTGGAGCAAAACCGCACAGGCTGCATCCCCTGCCCATAGTAAAACCGAACCAGCCACGACTTTAGGGGGAATCCAAGGGGGTCGCAAGACCCTCTTGGTCGTTCAGGAAAAGAGGGTGTCGGGAGGAAAACCCATTCGAAAGGGTTTTCCTTCTGACCGCGCCTTTGCTTACTTTCCCCGCGAGGGGCAAAGTAAGTCGCGCCTCCGGCGCGAAACCAATTATATTAGCGCCGTAAGGCGCATTCCTCTTTTCCCCCCCGCCCGCAGGACGCACTAAAATCATTTCTTCCCCATTTTCGATTTTGAACAAATTGTGAAAAAATATTTTGATGCTTCAAAAACGATGCAAAGTCGGTTATAATAAGAGATACTGTAGAAAAAAGAGAACCCACAAAGGGGAAAAAGATATGAAACTGTTTGGAAGCAGCGGCTCCGGGGAGCACAGCGCCGGGGACCGCGGCGCGCCGGAGGTCCGCGTGCAGGAGATCGTCTCCGCGGAGCCGGAAAAGAAAAAGCCCTCCGCCCCGGCGCAGAAAACGCCGCAAAAGCCGAAAAAGAAGAAAAACACCCTCCGCCGCGTCTGCACCGTCGTCGGCGTGCTGACGCTCATCGTCGCCTGCGCCCTCATCGGCTACTCCATCTGGGAGCGCCCGCCCGCCATCGTAACGCCCCCGCCGGTCCAGACCGCGTCCCCGACCCAGACCCCGGACACGACCCCCGACCCGGACAAGCCCGACGACCCGGACGCGACGCCCGCCGCAGACCCGGACGCGCCCAGCGTCGCCTTCAGCTCCGACCGGCGCGACGGCATTTACACCATCCTGCTCGTCGGCCGCGACCACGCGAGCAACAGCACGGACACCATCATCGTCGCGAGCTTCGACACCGTGAACCACACGGTCAGCTGCGTGAATATCCCGCGCGACACGCTCATCAACATCGGCTGGTCGAGTACCCCGAAGAAGATCAACGCCGTTTACCCCGGCTACGTCAACTCCGGGCGCGACGGCGTGGAGGGGCTGCGCGCGCAGGTGAAGAACCTCCTCGGCTTCGACGTCGACTGCTACGCGGTCGTCAGCCTGAAGGCGGTCGAGGAGACGGTGGACGCCATCGGCGGCGTCTGGTTCGACGTGCCGAGCGACATGGACTACGAGGACCCGACGCAGGACCTCTATATCCACATCAAGGCGGGCTACCAGCTCTTAAACGGCGAGGATGCCCTGAAGGTCTGCCGCTTCCGCGCGACTTACGGCGGCGGCGATCTGGAACGCATCGGCGTGCAGCAGGCGTTTCTGATGGCGACGGCGAAGCAGCTGCTCTCCGTCGGCAACATCCCGAACCTCGCGAACGTGATCGACGTGCTGCTGCGCAACGTGGAAACAGACCTCACGGGCGCGAACATGGCGTTTTTCGCGCGCCAGTTCCTGCTTTGCAGCAGCGAGGACGTCACGTTCCAGACCCTGCCGGTCGGCATGGGCTGCTATATCAACGGCATCAGCTTCGTCAGCGTCAACGTGGACGACTGGCTCGCGATCGTGAACGACAAGCTGAACCCCTACACGGACGCCGTGACGCGCCAGAACGTCAACATCCTCGTCAGCAACAACATGTCCGGCACGAGCATGGAAGCCACGAACGGCGCCATCGCCGGCGGCGCGGACTCCTTCTACTGCCTGACCTGCACCGTCGCGACAGGTCAAGTCACCCACCACCTGCCGGGCGTCTGCCCGAACGCGGGGTGAAACAGGAACAACAACACGCCGGGCCCGGAAAAGGGCTCGGCGTGTTTTGGGGTTGGCGAAGAAGACTCGTCAATGCGGCAAAGCTGCGATTTTAAAGGCCTCCGAAGTGCAAGGGAGGCTGTCAGCGCGAAGCGCTGACTGGAGGGTTGTAAGCTGCCGGAACTGCCATGCTTAGCGTTTCCGTAAGCCTACAACCCCTCAGTCGCGCTTCGCGCGCCAGCTCCCCTTACACAGGGGAGCCTTGAAAGGGTGCCGCTTTGCGGCGTTGATTTTAACCAGAAAATTTCTCCCCCGCACAAAATCGGGCTTTACTTTTGCGAAGTAAAGCTGTAAAATGTACGCGAGTGAAAAACATTACGGAACGGAGTTGACCTTCATGAAAAAGGAAAAGCCGAAGCCCGTCAAGGGAAAACCGGGTCCCGCGCCGGACGAGGACGACGAGGAATTTTTCGTCTCCGTGATCGAAGAGGAAGAGGAGCTTTGAGCCATTATGAATAAACACATCAAAAAAGAACGCTGCGACGAGATGTATCAGGCGATCCTGTCGCTGAAGACCGTGGAGGAGTGCCGCCAGTTTTTCGACGATCTCTGCACGCTGACGGAGCTTCAGGCGATGGAGCAGCGCTTTCAGGTCGCCGTGCTGCTGCATCAGGGTCTCATCTATAACGAGATCCTCGAAAAGACCGGCGCGTCGAGCGCCACGATCAGCCGCGTGAACCGCTCGCTGCAATACGGCGCGGACGGCTACGCCATCGTGTTCGAACGGCTCGGCATCGCCGGCGCGGAGGACGAATGAGCGCTTACGGTCCCCTCGCCGCGTCCTACGACGCGCTGACCGGCGACGTGCCCTACGGCGCGTTTGCCGACGCTTACGCCGCCCTGCTCGACCCGGCGCGCCGCGGCGGGCTGACGCTGCTGGACCTCTGCTGCGGGACCGGGACGCTGACGCTGCTGCTCGCCGCGCGCGGCTATGAGATGATCGGCGTGGACGCCTCGCCCGACATGCTCGCCGTGGCGGAGGAGAAGGCTCTGGAAACGCGCTGCGCCGTGCCGCCGATGTTTCTCTGTCAGGAGGCGGGCGAGCTGGATCTTTACGGCACGGTGGACGGCGCGCTCTGCTCGCTCGACGGGATGAACTATCTCCCGCCGGAGGAGCTGCCGGAGCTGCTGCGCCGGCTGCATCTGTTCATCGCCCCCGGCGGCGTCTTCGCCTTCGACTTCCACTCTCCCGCCCACCTGCGCGAGCTCGACGGCGGCACCTTTGTGGACGAGCGCGAGGACCTGCTCTGCCTCTGGCGCGGGGAATTCGACGAGGAGGAGAACGCCCTCGTCTACGGCATGGACATCTTCCGCCGCGCCGGAACGCTCTGGCGGCGCGAGGAGGAGGAGCACGTCGAGTATGCCCACGAGCCGGAGGCGCTCCGCGCACTGCTGGAGCAAAGCGGCTTTACGGACGTCCGCATCCTGGCGGACGGCGTTCAGTCGGAGATGGGGCGGCTGTTCTGCACGGCGGTGAACCTGCCGCACTGAAAAGGAGAAAACGAACATCATGGGAACCATTTATCGCGCCGTCGGCGGCGACGATTTTGTCAAGATCACGGTGATCGAGGCGCGGGACATTGCCGAGCGCGCCCGCGCGATCCATAACCTCTCCCCCACAGCCTGCGCCGCGCTGGGCAGGACGCTCTGCGCCGCGAGCATGCTGGGCGATATGCTGAAGGAGGAAAACGGCTCCGTGACCGTCCGCATCAACGGCGGCGGTCCCATCGGCAGCCTCGCCGCGGTGAGCGACCATCTCGGCAACGTGCGCGGCTACGCGGAAAGCCCGCGCTGCGACCTCCCGCTCCGGAGCGACGGCAAGCTGGACGTCGGCGGCGCGGTCGGGCGCGACGGGCTGCTGACCGTCAGCCGCGACATCGGGCTGCGCGAGCCGTATATCGGCTCCGTGGCGCTCGTGAGCGGCGAGATCGCGGAGGACTTCACGCGCTATTTCGTCGAGAGCGAGCAGGTGCCGAGCGCCGCCGGGCTCGGCGTTCTGGTGGATACGGACCGCACGGTCCGCGCCGCGGGCGGCTTTCTCGTGCAGCTCATGCCCGGCGCACCGGACGGACTCATCGAAAAGCTGGAGAACAACATCTTTTGTATGGATGCCCTCACCACGATCCTCGACGAGGACGGTCCGGAGGCGGTGCTGGAGCAGGTGATGCGTGGCTTGGAGCCCCGCATCGTGGAGCGGCACCCGGCGGAATACCGCTGCCCGTGCAGCCACGAGCGGCTGCGCGGCGCGCTCGCCACCATCGGGCGCGAGGCGCTGCTGGAGCTCGCCGCGGACGGGCAGGACATCACCGTGGACTGCGAATTTTGCCGCAGGCAGTACGTTTTCACGCCCGCGGAGCTCCGCAAGCTCGCCGACGAGGGCGCTTCGGACTGAAAAAACAAAAAAAGTGGAAATTACCGCTTGACAACTCGGGGCTGCTTTAGTATAATAACAAAGCGCTGTTTGATGACGCGCGTCCCTTCGGAGGCGTAGCTCAGCCGGTTAGAGCACCTGCCTTACAAGCAGGGGGTCACTGGTTCGAGTCCAGTCGTCTCCACCAAAAGCAGCCCCAATATGCCTCGGTAGCTCAGTTGGTAGAGCAGCGGACTGAAAATCCGCGTGTCGCCAGTTCAACTCTGGCCTGAGGCACCATCTGCGGCCTTAGCTCATCTGGTAGAGCGCCACCTTGCCAAGGTGGAGGTAGCGAGTTCGAGCCTCGTAGGCCGCTCCATAAGAAAGAACGATTTGCTCCTGAAACGGAGCAAATCGTTTATAAGGCGCCATAGCCAAGCGGTAAGGCAGCGGACTGCAAATCCGCGATTCCCCGGTCCGATTCCGGGTGGCGCCTCCAATAGAAGAAGACCGGCTCAGTCGAGCCGGTCTTCTTTGCTTGCTGGGTTCCCGCGCCGCGGTGCGGGACTTTTTTTATTTTCCGGCAAATTCCGCGTAAAGGGCGGGCAGATCTCTCTGTCGGGTTGCCATCTCGTAAGCGCTGTGTTCGGCAAAGCAGCGCGCCATTTCCTCCGTGACGACCTGCCCCGGCAGGAGCTCTCTGGTGTACTTTCCCCTTTCGAGACGATAACCAATGTAAAATCTCGTTCTCCACTCCAGCCCTTCCGCAGTCCGTCGCACGGTGTGGAAGATCAGCACCTCATAGGGCGGTTCATCCGGCGCTGCCGTCCGACACTTCATGTGCCAGTTTCCGCCGGCTGCCATCACGAAGCCGGATTCCGGCGTGGTGTTCTTCGGGTCAAAGCCGAAATCCTCCATGGTATAGGCGTTTCGCAGCGTCAGGTCTACAAGACCGAAGCCGAGGTCCTCGCAGCACCACTCCTCCGTGTGGCGGATGTGCGCGCCGGGGCACCAGAGCGCATAGTTGAGCGGGTCCTCCATTTTCCACTTTCCGAACCAACCGATCATCGGCATGGTAATGCCCGTCATTTTGGTGCATACCGCGGCGTAGCCGACGCCGTCCGGGAGCACGCAGTAGCCCGTTTCAGGCTCGATCGGCGAGTGGTCGACCAGTTTGTTCAGCTGGTCTGGATAGATTGCGCCCCTGGGGTCTATGGGGTTTCCGGGAGATGTCGCGCGCTGGTTTTCGAGAGAGAGCGGCGCGGGTCCCTCGTAATAATACTTTGCCTGCGGCTTCGCCGCATCCTCGGCGGAGAGCTCCGGCAGGAGATCTCCGATGTGTTCGGTATGATATATACTCATGATTTGATTGCTTCCCCTTTCCGGTTCAAATGATTCCGATCTGTGCGAGAATACCGCTCAGAATGATCGCCGCGACCGTAAAGAGAAGCTGGAAGATGAACAGTTGCTTCTGCTCCTCCTCGCGGGTGCAGGCAAGTGAGATGGCGCCCGCCGTGCTCACGGGGGAGAGTCCCGCAATAAAGCCGGCGGCGCAGATACCCGCGCAGAGCGAATTTGCGCTCAGTCCGGTGCTCTCCGCCATCGCAACGGCGACCGGCAGCATCATTGGGAGCACAACGCCGAGTCCATCAGAGAAGATCCCCATAATGCCGGAGAGCGCGCAGATGACAAACACCACGATAAAGCCGGGCATGGAGCTCGCGATCGTGTGGCCGAGGAACTCCGTTACGCCGACGTCGGAGGCGAGCGCAAAAAGCGTTGTCATGCCGCCAAGAAGGAAGAACATGGGCCACGGGATCGTGGAAAAGACCTCCTTTTGCGGCGCAAAGCGCGCGAACGCACAGATCAGACCGCAGATCAGGTAAAAGATCGACGCATCGCTCACAGCGGCGATCGCCGCAAAAGCAGGGACCTGCGCCTTGAACACGGAGGGGACGATCAGAAGCAGCATGACGGCGATGATCATCCCGGTGATGGTCTTCTGCGCGGTCGTCGCCTTCGCGGGCTTTTGGAACATCACCTCCAGCTCCTCCTTCGTCGCAGAGCTCTTCCAACCGCGGAAGATGATATACACGGCGACAAAGATGATGCCGTTAACGATAAGAGAGCCTCTGGAGACCGCCGCTGCGAGCGCCTCCGTATCCATTCCGGGGAGCAGCGCGACGAGCAGACCGCGGAGCACGTTGCCGACCAGCGCAGTCGGGAAGAAGATCGTTGCCATAATGCCGGTGGCGTAATAGCAGACCATCGCTTTTCTGCTGATGTTGGCTTTATAGGCGAGCTCCAGAAAAATGGGCGCCATGATCGCGCAGATAGTCGGACCGAGGACGCCGATCGCGCTCAGCACCGCGCCGACCAGAAAAGCGACGACCGGGATCAGGAAGGGGAGCTTCCGTGCAGCGTGCAGAATGTGGCCCACAATAAACTCGACGGTCTCGGTCTTCTTCGCGAAGCCGAAGAAATAGGTGATAAAGAAAACGTTGCACATCAGCTTTGACGGGAAAAACGTCCATAGCTTGCTCGGCGGGTAGCCCATGATAAGGCAGCCCAGAAGATAGGACAGGACAAACGCAAGGATCCCGATGTTGATGTTGAGCTTGGTCCCGACAATGATCGCCAGCAGAACGCAGGCGAAAAGGACGATCGTAAATACTGCGATTGACATAGTGTTTTTGCCTCCTCCAATTTCTGTAAAAATAAGTGTTTATGAGCATCTTGCCCATAAACACTTATACCACAGGTTTTTGAATTGTGGAAATTGAAAGAAAATATACTATTATTCCAAACTATCATACCGGAGAAGCGCGATGCCCAGCGGCAGCAAAAGCAAACACCTCCGCGCATTTTTTCAGAAACACATTCGGATTATCACGGCTGTAAAACAGACTGTAATGATTCATGCAGCCGTTCAAGGGGATGAAGACATGCTTCGCGTTGGGGACGTCCCGGTGATACTCGTCGCAGATCGCGACCTCGTCATTGTGCATCACAGCGCCGATCATCTGGCTCGGGTCGTCGACCAGCCGGGAAAAGCGCGGGTAAAACCCATGCTCCGTGCAGCTTTTCACAACCGAATCCGTGCGGGCCTGAACGCTCTTGGGGGAGTTGGAGACAAATCGCTGCTCCTTCAGATCCTCCATGTCCAGACTCTTTCTGGACGCCAGAGGATTATCCACACACATGCAGGCATAGCGCTGACAGGCAAACAGCGGCACGCTGCAAACCCAGTCTTCGAGAAAATCGCCGGCGCGGTTCAACGTGATCACAAGGTCCGCAGCGCCGCTTCTGAGCGCGTTTTTCCAGTCCCGGAGCTCCAGATACACCCATGTGTACCGCAGCTCCGGGATTTCGTCTTCAAGCGCTCTCATGGACTCATCGATCCACTCCATCCGTTTTCCGGACGAGAGGATCCCGATCGCGATCTGCGGCTCGTGCGGACTGAGGAGCATCGTTCGCTCCCGCTCGATCGAATCTTCCAGCACGCCCACCGCTCCCTGCCACTCGTCCCGCAGCCGCCGTCCCACGGCCGTGAGCGAGATCGGTCTCGTGTTGCGGTCAAAGAGCGGGAGTCCCACGATCTCCTCAAGCTGGACGATCCGTTTGGAGAGCGTCGGCTGGGTGATATGAAGGCGCTCGGCGGATCTGGAAAAATTGCAGTCCTTTGCAAGCTCCAGAAAAAGCTCGATCTGATATAGACTGATATCATAAAAGCTGAAGTGCTTCACGCTCTCTCTTCCTCTCCCAACGCGGCTGACGCCGCGCCTTTTTCAACGATAGATGAAAACAGCCGTCCGCCGGACACCGCATTCCCATGGTGCGCGGGGGACGGCTGCCATTGCCGCATTTTCTGTTTTCCGGCACGTCCGCCGCTCAGTCGTACTGATGGCAGGCGACGAAGTGGTTCGGTTCCACTTCCTTATAGGTCGGGTTTTCCTGCCGGCAGCGCTCGCTGGCGAACGGGCAGCGCCTTGCAAAGCGGCAGCCGTCCGGCGGATTGATCGGAGAGGTGACCTCCCCCTGCATAACGGTTGCCTCTTTTCCCTTGTAGGACGCATCCGGGACCGGGATCGCAGAGAGCAGCGCCTTCGTATAGGGATGAAGCGGGTTCTCAAACAGGCGGTCGGACTCCGCCTTTTCAAACATCGTGCCGAGATAAAGCACAAGGATCTCGTCAGAGATATGCTTGACGACGGAGAGATCATGCGTCACGAACATATAGGTAAGCCCCATCGAGTCCTTCAGATCCAACCCAAGCTCCGCGTGAAGATCGGCGAGCTGCTCCTGCGTGTAGTCGGCGGGCAGCAGCTGAGTTGCCGGATCATACGGAGTCAGATTGATCATCAGGAAGATCAGGACAGACGCTGCAATCAGTATGATCGGCATTATGATGATTCTTTGGCAGATATATTTGAACATAATTGCCCACCTTTATGAAAGTATCCGGAATGTTCTCAATAGCCAAATGACCAACAAAACCGTTTTCAGGTTTGTCCGGGAGCCGCCGGAAGCGATTCCCGGACAAACGCAAGGAAGAGGGATCAGTTTTCGATGAAATGGAGCGTCGCGGGCTCCGCCGTGGGCTCGTCACCTTCTGCATCGGCGGCGGTCAGGGCTTCTCCGCCGTTTTCGAGCGCGAGGAGTGATCCCTCTTTCCACTGCCGCACAAAATGATCGGCGGATTGTTTGTACCGCAAACTAAATACACGCGGTGCAAAGCCCGGTATAATAAAACCTGTAAATTGATCCGGGGCCCCGGTTCTTGTTCGCCGCCAAGGTTCCGGTCAAAAAACTATTAAACGGAGGTTAACACATGCCTGTAACTAGACGCAATTGGGTCCATATTCCCACGTTGGAAGAGTACTCCGAGACCTTCAAAGAGTACTTCAAGTTCAAGCGCGAAAACGGCATTCTGGAGGTCAGAATGCACTATGATGACGGTCCGGTGGTCTGGAGCTACCAGATGCACAAGGCCATCGCGGATCTCTGGACCTACATCGGTCAGGATCTGGAAAACGAGGTCATCATCTTCACCGCCACCGGCGACCGCTGGATTTCTCTGTATGACGAGGGCTCCTTCCACGAGAACGACGACAAGAGCGTTGACGACCGCTTCGACCGCCAGATCTACGACACGCTGAAGATCGTCGAGAATTTTGTCAACAACGTTGAGGTCCCCGTGATCTGCGCCTACAACGGCCCCGGCATCCACTGGGAGATGGGTCAGTTCGCCGATCTCGTCATCTGCACTCCCGACTTCAACATCCGCGACGACCACTTCATCATGGCGCCCGGCCACGTCCCCGGCGACGGCATGTACATGAGTCTGCAGGATCAGCTCGGCACTCACCGCGCCAACGCCGTTTCCTACCTCGGTGCCGAGTTCGATTCCGATGAGCTCGTCCGCCTCGGCATCGTGAACGAGGTCGTGGAGCGCGACAAGCTTCTCGACCGTGCGTGGGAGATGGCCCGCTCCATCATGAAGAGCCAGCGCACCTGCCGCCGCATGACCCACATGCTGGCCATGCGTCCGTGGAAGCGTCTCGTTGAGGACGATTTCAAGCTGCACGTCACCGCCGAGATGTATAGCAAGGCACTGACCCGCGCCTATTCCGGTTTCGAGGAGATCCCCAAGTACTAAGCCTGACAGCGGAAAACCGGAGGGTCCCTCCGGTTTTCCTTCATTTTTTCATAGAAAAGGAGCCACACTATGAAGATTACCAGAGGCAACGAGCTGGTCGCCTACACCCCCGGCGGCCACTACGACGTGCGCGCGCAGCGCATTCACAACAAGGAACTCAGCGGGACTGAGATGCTCACGGTAGGGCTCTCTTGGTTCCTCCCCGGCGGCAGAGCTGATGCCAACGTCACCGCCGAGGGCTGCGAAACGGTCTACTACATTGTTGAGGGCGAAATGACGCTCGAAGCAAACGGCGAGACTACGCTCCTGAAGGCGGGCGACTCCGCGCTGTTCAAGGCGGGCGATGTCCGCGCCGTCCGAAACGACTCCCCGCGTCCCACTGCGATGATGGTCATTTCCGCACGCAGACCCGTAAATGCTTGATCAAAAGGAGATAATGATATGAGCACTGAACTGAACAAGCTCTTTTCCCTTGAAGGGAAGAAGGCCATGGTCATCGGCGGCGCCGGCGGGATCGGTCAGGCGATCGCCACCGGTCTGGCAGCCTACGGCGCGGACACCGCCATCGCCAGCCGCAACATGGACAAGCTGAAGACCGCAGCCGCCGAAATCGAAGCGAAAACCGGCAAAAAGGTCCGCGTTTATCAGGTCGATGTTTCCGACGAAAAGAGCATCCAAGATCTCGTTGCCGCCTCCCGCGCCGATGTCGGTATCACCGATATTCTGGTCAACTCTCAGGGTCTGAACCACAAGTTCAAGGCCGAGGAGCAGCCCATGGACGAATGGGACGCGATGTACGCCGTAAACGTGCGCGGTCTTTTCATCTGCTGCAAGGAGTTCGGCAAGGGCATGATCGAGCAGAACTACGGCAAGATCATCAACATCGGCTCCATCGGCGGCAAGCGCACCTCCACCGCCGGCATCAGCTCCTGCTACAGCTCCAGCAAGGGCGCGGTTGACACCCTCACCCTGACGCTGGCAGCAGGCTGGGGCAAGTATAACATCACCGTCAACAACATCAACCCCATCTTCACTCTGACTCCCATGATGACCGAGATCATGAAGCAGGACCCCGCCAAGGCCGAGGGCATCATCGCCCGCAGCCCGATGAAGCGGATCGCCACTCCGGAGGATGCGATCGGCATGGCCATCTTCTTTGCGTCCGACGCCAGCGCCTTCGTCACGGGTCAGTTCCTGTATCCGGACGGCGGCCTGATGACCCTGTAATAATTCGTCATTTCCCTCTCCTTTCCTTCTTTTCCCCGAAACGAAGCCGCTCACCTTATTCAAGGCGCGCGGCTTTGTTTAATATGGTCTGATTATTTTCTTCAGGAGGACATCCCATGAATGAAGCCAACAATCTGCTTTTCTCCCCCGCTCGGATCGGCACCCTGACGCTGAAAAACCGCTATGTCATGGCACCCATGGCAAGCTTCGGGCTCGTGGACGCCGGAGGCGTCCTGACGGACGACGGCGTGGAATACTTCGTCGCCCGCGCCCGCGGCGGCTTCGGTCTCATCATCACCGGGACCTGCTTCGTGGACGACACGGTGGAGGAGATCCTGCCGCACACGCTCATGTGTACGGAGCACACTGACCTCTGGCACGCGAAACAGCAGCTCAACCGGCTGGCAGAGCGCGCCCATGCATACGGAAGCCGGGTGTTTATCCAGCTTGCCTCCGGCTATGGACGCTCCGCCCGCATTCCTTCCTCCGCCGGACGCGCCGTTGCGCCCTCGGAGATCCCGAACCGCTGGAATCCCTCGATCCTTCACCGGGAGATCACAGTCGAAGAGATCCGCCGCATCGTTGCCGGCTTCGCCCGCGCCGCCGCCTTCTGCAAGGAATGCGGCATCGACGGCGTGGAGGTCCACGCCGTACACGAGGGTTATCTTCTCGACCAATTCACGGTCCCGTTTTTCAACCGCCGCACGGATGAATACGGCGGCAGCTTCGAAAACCGCTACCGTTTCGCCGTGGAGATCGTCCGGGAGATCAAAGCCGCCTGCGGCGCTGATTTCCCGACGGCGCTCCGCTTCACAGCGAAGCACTACCTCAAGGGACTTCTGGACGGAGCCGTCGACGGGGAGGCGTTTGAAGAGAAGGGGCGCGACCTGCCTGAAGCGCTGGAAGCGGCAAAATATCTGGAAAGCGCCGGGTACGACGCGCCCGACGTGGATCTCGGCTGCTACGACGCGCACTTTTGGAACCATCCCTCCGTCTATCAGAAGGACGGGCTTTATCTGGACGCAGCGGCACAGATAAAGCAGGCTGTTACCGTCCCCGTCATCGTTGCCGGGCGACTGGACTCGCCGCGTCTTGCCGCCGACGCCGTCCGGAGCGGAAAATGTGATTTCATTGCACTGGGTCGTCCCTCGCTGGCAGACCCGGATCTTCCGAATAAGCTCGCCGTCGGGCAGACATCGCAGATCCGCCCCTGCATCAGCTGCAATTACGGCTGCTGCACCAAGGTCCACCAGACCTCCGGCAGGGCGGGCTGCTCGGTGAACCCCCAATGCGCCAATGAGCTGCGCACACGTCTCCTCCCTGCGGCGGAGCCAAAGCGCGTCACGGTGATCGGCGGCGGACCGGGCGGCTGCGAATGCGCCCGCGTGCTGGCGCTCCGGGGACACACGGTGACGCTGTTCGAGCGGCAGCCCCGGCTCGGCGGCGCGCTTATTCCCGCCTCCCGCGCTGGCTTCAAGCACCATGACGCGGCGTTGATCGCGTACTACGAAAACGAACTCTCCCGCCTCGGCGTCGATGTGCGCACCGGCACGGCGGCGGGCACAGACAGCGTTGCCGCGCTTTCGCCGGACGTTGTCGGCGTGGCGGCTGGCGCACGCCCCAACATTCCGCAGATCCCCGGCATAGATCGCGCCCTGACCGCGGAGGACGCTCTGACGGACCCGTCCGCCGTCGGACAGTCCGCCGTGATTTTCGGCGCCGGCTTGGTCGGCGTTGAGACCGCACTCTGGATGCTGGAGCTCGGAAAGACCGTCACGCTGATCGGCCGCTCCGACCGTTTTATGCCGAAGGCACTCTATTCTGACGCCGAGCATGCCCGCGCACTTCTCCGTTTCCATGGAGCCGCCCTGATGACCGAAACCGACGTGGAGGAGATCGGAGACGGCTGGGTTCGCGTTCATCGGAAAGGCAGCGCACCCGAACGCCTCGATGCCGACACCTTCATCTGCGCCGCCGGTTACCACAGCGACGACAGCGTGTATCAGGCGATACGGGCGCGCTTCTCCATCGTCTACAACATCGGCGATTCCGCCGCGGCGCGGAACATCTATGCCGCCGTCCACGAGGCCTACGAGCTGGCGAGCAATCTTTAAGAAACGGAATGGGTCTGAAATGAAAACAAAACACAGTCGCTGGCTCACGCTTGCAGCCAGCTGCATCATTACACTGTGCATTGGCTCCGTATATGCATGGAGTGCGTTTGCCGCGCCGATGAGCATCTATTTGTCCGCATTCAACGGCGGAGAAGCGCCGAACCTCGCGATCGTATTCACCGTTGTCAGTGCCGTCGGTCCCGTCACCATGATCAGCGGCGGCTATATCAACGACAGGCTCGGTCCCAAGCTTGTTCTTCTGGCAGGCGGGCTGCTGTTCGGCGGCGGAATGTTCGCCGCCGGCCATGTCCGGTCCGTCGCTGCGCTTGTGTTGACGTTCGGGCTCGGCTGCGGCTTCGGTCTCGGTCTGATCTATGGCGTGACCGTCTCCAATACAGTCAAGCTCTTCCCGGACAGAAGCGGCTTCGCAGGCGGCGTCATCACCGCCGCCTGCGGCGTGGGCTCGATCATCGCGTCCCCGCTGGTCGGCGTGCTGACCCAAGCGCACCCGGTGACAACCGTATTCCGCTGGCTCGGCATCGGCATGCTGGTGTTCCTCTGCGCCTCCGCCCTCGTCATCGAGCCCGCGCCGCGGGGCGCCCCGCCCTCGGCGGCGAAGGCAGACTCCGCCGACACGCAGGAATGCACCTATCGAGAGATGCTCCGGGAACCGGATGCCTACCGGATGCTTCTGACCCTGACCTGCGGCGCCTTTGCAGGCATGATGGTCATCTCGCAGGCATTCCAGATCACGCAGGGAATGATGAACTCAAACGTCGCCGCGGCGTCGGCGGCGGTTTCCGCCATCGCGCTGTGCAACACCGCCGGTCGGCTGCTCTCCGGCGTGCTCTCGGACCGGCTGGGTCCCGGACGGACCCTTCAGGTCACATTTGTTCTCTCTCTGATTGCCTGCTTGCTTTTGTTTTCCTGCCGTGAAGGGCAGCTCGCGCTGTTTTTCCTCTGTCTCTCCGTTGTCGGTCTGGCATTCGGCGGCATCATGGGAGTCTATCCCGGATTCACCGCGCAGCGCTTCGGCAGGCGGCACAACAGCGTCAACTACGGCATCATGTTCATCGGCTTTGCTCTCTCCGGGCTGGCAGCTCCCACTGCAATGAACCTGATCGCGGAACGCTCCGGGCGCTTCCAGTCCGCGTTTCTTGTCTCCGCCGCGCTTTCGCTCGCAGGTATGCTGCTCATTCGCCCCCTTTGCCGCGGCAACCCCCACCCCCGCGCTTCCCGTTGAGGCTCCCCGGCGCAAAAAAACCGCCCCCGTGCTCTGCTGCACGGGGGCGGTTTTTACTGCGTCACCTCAGGATAGTGGCATGTATCGTCCGGGGAGTAGTGGCGGCAGAGGTCGCAGGTGGGGATCTCTTCGGGGATGGCGCGCTCGCCGGGGACGTAGTTCGGGCAGAGGTCCTCCGGGTCGATGCTGGGGTAGGTTTTCGGTTCCATGATCCTTCTTTTCCTTTGCATTTATTTTATTGTATGTTTCTCAGCCCTTGTCCGGCAGGCGCTCGTCGCCGAGGAAGAAGACGGCGACCGTGCCGGGACCGCAGTGGGAGGCGATGATGGTGCCGATGTCGCAGATGCGGATGTCGCCGGAAATATGCGGGAAGCGAGCGGCGACGGCGGCTTTGGTGATCTCCGCGTCCTCAAGGCAGTTGGAGTGGCAGATAAAGCACTTGCCGGCGTAAGCCTCGCCGCCCTCGGCGTGCTGCGCCATGGTGTCCACCGTGCGTTTGACGGCGGCTTTCTTGCCGCGCACCTTGTCGTAAGCGATGATGCGCCCGGCATTGTCGAGCCGCATGATGGGGCAGATGTTCAAAATCGTCGCGATCGTCGCGGCGGCGCCGGACATGCGCCCGGAGCGGCGGTACATGTCGAGCCGCGTGGAATAAAACTGGTGGTGGACGCGGTTGCAGTGCGCCGTCACCCAGTCGGCGGTCTCCTCAAGCGTCCTGCCCTCGTCGCGCATGTCGGCGGCGTAATCGACGAGCAGCCCGTAGCCGGAGGAGGAGCAGAGCGAGTCGATGATGACGAGCTTGCGGTCCGGATAGCGCTCGCGCAGGGTCTCCGCCGCGAGGCGGGCGTTGTTGACCGAGGCGGTCATGCCGGAGCCGAAGTTGATGTGCAGCACGTCGCCGCGCTCAAGAAGCGGGGCGAAAAACTCCTCGTACTGAAACTCGTTGAGCTGGGCGGTCGTGGGCATCGCGCCTTCGTCGATGCGGCGGTAAAAGTTCGGCAGCGCCTCCGGGTCGCGGCCCATGTCGTCGACATAGGTCTCCTCGCCGATCATGTAGGAGTAAAACAGCACCGGGATGCCGCGCTGCTCCAGATAGGAGTAAGGCAGGTCCACGGTGGATTCGCAGGAGAGAATGAACTTGCTTTCCATAACTCGAAACCCCTCTTTCGATAAGTTATCCGTATTATACGACATATTTTTCCCGCCGTCAAACATTCTCCTTCCCAAAGCGGAAAAAATCAGGTAGAATGGGAAAAAACGCAAAAGTGACGGGAGGAAAACGGAATGTTTGACGAATACTACGCGCCGCTGCCGGACCTCGGCGCTTATCTTGCGCGCATCGGGCTCGCGGGGCTGGAGCCGCGGCAGGATCTGGAGACGCTCACGCGCGTGATGGAGGCGCACGTGCAGACGGTGCCGTTCGAGAATCTGGACGCCTGCCTCGCCCACCGCGTCCCGGACCTCACGGTCGCGGGGCTTTTCGACAAGGTCGTCACCCGGCGGCGCGGCGGCTGGTGCCATGAGCTCAACGGTCTGCTGCTGCCGCTGCTGCGCGCGCTGGGCTTCGACTGCGCGCCCATCGCCGGGCGCATCTCCATCTCGCCGGACACGGTGTCCCCGCTGGGCCACCGCGCCGTGCTCTGCACGCTCGGCGGCGAGCGCTATTACTGCGACGTCGGCTTCGGCGACATGGCGGTGCGCAGCCCCGTCGCGCTCTCCGGCGCGGAGACGCGCCACGGCTTTTCCGTCAAAAAGCCCGGCGAATGGTATGAGCTCTGGCACGGCGGACGCCGCGTGCTGCTCTTTTCCGACCTGCCCTTCGAGCCGACGGACTACCTCGCCGCAAACTACATGAGCGCCCTCGCGCCGGGCGAGAAATTCAACCGCGAGCCCTACGTCTCCATCATGCAGGGCGACACCCGCGTCCTGCTCCGCGGCGGCACCCTCACCCGCCAGCAGCCGGGACAGGCGCGCGAGACCGCAGAGCAGATCGCGGACGGCGAAGCCCTCCGCACCGTGCTGCGCCGCGAGTTTGAGATCGAGTACGGGATGTAAGCCAGCGGGGGCGCGCCCCTTGCCTCTCCCTTTGGGAGAGGTGTCCGAGCGCAGCGAGGACGGAGAGGGTCTGCACCGGTGCGCGCAAGCCGGGTTCGCCGCGCGGACCCTCTCAGTCAGCTTCGCTGACAGCTCTCCCGGAGGGAGAGCCAAGGACCCGTGCTGCGCTGCGGAGGATCGAGTACGGGGAATGATGCAGGGCGCATATTGACTTCCCCCGGCGCGGGGACTATGATGGCGATATTGAAGTATTAGGCGTTTGTAAAAGTTAGGACTGAAGCGCAGCGCATCTGTCGGTTTCATTGCAAAGGTGGAGAAGTGCAGAAAAGCGCAACACAACCAGAGCTGACCAATGCCAGCCCAGTGGAAACGTAT
>CAVCTM010000045.1:0-16239 GCA_963605115.1 Pseudobutyrivibrio sp.
GGTGCCGCATCGCGGCGATAGTTTTAAAACCGGACCAGCTTAGACTTTAGGGGGGATCCAACGGGGGTCGGGGACCCTCTTGGCCGTTCAGGAAAAGAGGGTGTCGGGAGGAAAACCCATTCGAAAGGGTTTTCCCTTAACCGCGCCTTTGCTTACTTTCCCCGCGAGGGGCAAAGTAAGTCGCGCCTTCGGCGCGAAACAAATTAAATCTGCGCCGCAAGGCGCATTCAATATCCCCCGCGCCCGCAGGCGCAAAACCAAAAAAAGAGAGCCCGACCACAGCCGGGCTCTCTTTTTTTCTTATTTACTCCACAAACATCCCCGCGTCGAAGCCGGCGCGGATGGCGTCCATGGTCTGTCCCACCCTGGCGCAGTTGCCGAGGATGCGGACCTCCGGCGCGCAGCCTAAGAAGGCTTCGGCGGCGTCGCGGCGTGGGCGCATGCCGATGGCGATGACCGCCGTGTCCGCCGGGACGGTGACGCGCTCGCCGCCGCGTTCGCAGACGACGCTCTCCGGCGTGATCTCCGTGCAGAGCGCGCCCGTCAGCGTTTCGATGCCGAGCCGCTCGAACATGTACTGATACGTCCGCTTGTAGCGGAAGTTCGCGTCGCGGCCCACGGTGTCCAGCCCCTCGATGATCGTGACAAGTTTGCCGAGCTGGGCTTGATGGATCGCCGTCTCGATGCCGACCTGTCCGCCGCCGATGACGGCGACGCGCGCGCCGACGCGCTCCGGGCAGCGGTCCGCCTCCTCCGCCATCAGGACGTTTTCGCCCTCGCTGCCGGGGAAGCGCGGGCGCAGCAGGTCCGCGCCGAGCGCCACGATGAGCTCGTCCGGCGCCTCCGCCCGCGCCATCTCCGGCGTCAGCGCCGTGTTCAGCACGACCTTCACCGGCAGCGCCGCAAGCTCGCGCTCCATCGTCTTCACAAGCCCGAACAGATCGCACTTGAACGGCACATGCTGCGCAAAGTTGAGCGCCCCGCCGAGGCGGTCGGACGCCTCGTAAAGCGTCACGTCATGCCCGCGGCGCGCCGCGGTGATCGCCGCCTGCATGCCGCCCGGTCCGCCGCCTGCGATGAGGAGCTTCCGCTTTTCCGGCGCCTTCGGCGGCATAAACTGCATCTCATACTCCCGCCCGATCTCCGGGTTCACGGTGCAGCGCGCCGTCTGGCGCGTGAAGCGCCCGGACTGGCAGTTCGCGCAGCGCTGGCAGGGGCGGATGAGCGCGGCGTCGCCCCGCTGCGCCTTCTTCGGGAGGTCCGGATCGGCGAGCATCTGGCGTCCGAGCGCCACGATGTCCGCCTTGCCGGAGGCGATCACGTCCTCCATCATCGCCGGGTCGCTGAAGCCGCCGACGGTCGTCACCGGAACGCTGACCGCCTGCTTGACCGCCGCGGCGAGGTGGAGCAGATGTCCCCGCGGCTCGAAGATGGGCGACTGCATGATGTCCTGATGCGAGGGGATGGAGTGGAAGCAGGAGGAGACATGGAAGGAATCGACGTAGGGCTCCAGTGTTTTGCAGATCTCGATCGAATCTTCCAGCGAGAGCCCCTCGTCCATACCGTCGCGCCCGTTGATGCGGAAGTCGATCGGGAAGCCCTTGCCGACCGCGGCGCGGATCTTTTTCAGCACCATAATGGCGAAGCGGCAGCGGTTTTCGATGCTCCCGCCGAACTCGTCCGTGCGGTGGTTGACGTAGGGCGAGAAGAACTGCCCGATGAGCCAGCCGTGGGCGGCGTGGACCATCACCATGTCGAAGCCGGCGAGCTTGCAGCGCGCCGCGGCAGCGGCATAAGCGTCCGCGAGCTCCTCCATAAACTCCCGCGTCATCTCCTGCGTCGTCACGGTCACGGGGTGGTCCGTCTGGAACCCGATGGTCACGGGCACCTCGCTCGGACCGTAAGGCCGCTGCCCGCCGATGAACGCCGGGTCGCAGACGATGCCGCCGTGACTGAGCTCATAGGAGCAGAGCGCGCCGTATTTGTGGATCTCCTCCGCGCAGCGCGTCAGCGAGGGGAGGCAGTCGTCCGTATAAAGGAAGACCTGATAGGGGTGGTCCTGCCCCGTCGGGTGGACGATCCCGTCCCCGACGGTGACGAGCGCCGCGCCGCCCCGCGCCTTGCGCGCGTAATAGGCGATGTTGTGCTCGTTGAGCGTCCCGTCGTGGTTCACGTCCCCCTGCGACGAGGGCGATGCCACGATCCGGTTCCGCAGCGTCACGTTCCCGATCCGCAGCGGCGTGAACAGGTGGGGATATTGCATAGCTTCCATGGCTTCTTCTCTCACTTTCTTGTTTTTGGATGGTGCCATTATACTCGTGCGGCGCGGCGGCGGAAAGACCCAAAACTGTTGGGAAAACGCGCCGCGAAGCGGACGGCTTGACCGGCTTTTTTCAGATCTCGCGCCCGGCGAAATAGCCGCCGCTCGTCGCGCCGAAGAGCACATCCGGCTTCAGGCAGTCGCCGATGCGGTAAAACTCCGGCGCGCAGGTGCGCAGCGCCTCTGCCGCTTCCGCGCGGGGACGGAGCCCGGCGGCGAGGAACACGGTGTCCGCCGGGAAAAGCTCCCCGCCGGCGCGGACGCCCTCGGCGGTGATCTCCTGCGCTGCCATGCCGGTATGCACGGCAACGCCGAGCGTTTCGAGCTGCTCCGTCAGGGCGAGGCGGTGGGGCCACGCGGCGTCGCGCGCGATGTCGTCCGCCATTTCGAGCAGCGTTACGGTCTTGCCCTCCTGCGCAAAGTGGACCGCGCTCTCCACGCCGACGAGCCCTCCGCCGATGATGACGACGCGCGCGCCGATGCCGGGATCGGCGTTTTTGAGGTCCGTGCAGAAGCGGACGTTCGCCCCGTCCGCGCCGGGGATGGGCAGGCGCACCGGCTCCGCGCCGAGCGCCGCGACGATGACATCAGGCCGCATCGAACGCGCAAGCTCCGGCGTCAGCGGCGTGGAGAGCCGCACGTCGATGCCCGCCTCGCGCACACGGCGCGCGAGCGTTTCGCCGAAGCGGTACATGTCGAATTTGAAGGGCACGTAGCGCTCGCAGAGCGTCTGACCGCCGAGGGCGTCCCCGGCTTCAAAGAGCGTGACGCGGTGACCGCGCGCATGCGCGGCGAGGGCTGCCTCCATGCCCGCAGGACCGCCGCCGGCGACGAGCACGGTCTTGCGCCGCGGCGCGGCGGGCGCTTCGCCGACGTCCTCCCTGCCGATACGGGGGTTCAGCGCGCAGCGCATCGTGCGGCGGTGGCGCAGCTGGTCCATGCAGTGGAAGCAGCGGATGCAGTGGGTGATGTCGTCCGTCCGCCCCTCCGCCATCTTGCGCGGGAGATAGGGGTCCGCCATCAGCTGGCGGCTGAGCTCCACAACGTCGGCTTTGCCGCTCGCGACGATCTCTTCGAGCATCTCCGGGTCCGTGAGTCCGCCGATCGTTGCGACGGGCGTCTTGACGGCTTTCCGGATCGCCTCCGCGAGATAGACGTTGCAGCCATGCTCGCGGAACATGGGCGGGTGGGTGACGATGAAGGTGTGGGGGTTATCGTGAACGCCGGCGGAGACGTGGATGAGGTCCACCTTCTCCTCGACCGCCTTGGCGATGCGGATGCCGTAATCGAGGTCGTAGCCGCCGTCCGTGAACTCCGCGCCGCTCATCCGGAACTCGATGGGGAAGCCGGGACCGACGGCGCGCCGCACCTCGTCCAGCACGAGCTGGGTGAAGCGTAAGCGGTTTTCAAAGCTGCCGCCGAACTCGTCCGTGCGGCGGTTCGTGCGCGGGCTCATGAACTGCTGGAGCAGCCAGCCGTGGCCCGCGTGGATTAAGATCATGCCGAAGCCCGCCTCCTTCGCGCGGCGTGCCGCCGCACCGTAAGACTCCGCGATTTTCACGATCATCTCCGCGGGCATCTCGAAGATCTCCTCCCCACCGGGGGCAAATTCGTGGATGGGACCGTAGGAGGCGCGCCCGGTCTGCATGTTGCCGATGAAATTCGCGACGTTCGCGAACTTTCCGCCGTGGCTGAGCTCCAGCGTCGGCACCGCGCCGAACTGACGCACGGAGCGCGCCATATCTCCCAGCGCGGGATAGATCTCCGGGTCGTCGAGGCGGAGCTTGTAGGGGTGCAGAAAGCCGGTCTCAAAGTGGACGATGCCGTCCCCGGTCGCGACGGACGCCGCGCCGCCGCGGGCGCGCAGGGCGTAAAACGCCTTCTGCCGGTCCGTCATGCCGACCTCGTTGCTGTAATCCGGCAGCGAAGCGGGCGCGGCGAAAATGCGGTTGCGGAACCAGGTGTTCCCCAGCCGGATGGGGGAGAGGACGTGGGAAAAATCAGAAATCATAGAGAGGACGCCTCCAATCAAAGAATAAAAATATTATAGCGCACCCCGCCGCGGATTCCCAGTGCCGCGCATGCAAATCTTTTTCCGCGGAATTTGTCCCAAATGCACAAAAAATCACTCCGTTTCGGAATGAAACGGAGTGATTGGTTTTAACGATATGAGTCTTTATCCATACCGGTGGAAACGCTCCGGCTTTGGCCGGAACTTTACGCCCGAAACAAGCCCCGCGGCGGCGAAAAGGGAGAACATGGACGAGCCGCCGTAGCTGAAAAACGGGAGGGTCAGTCCGATGACGGGCGTGAGCCCCATGCACATGCCGATGTTGATGAAGGTCTGGAATAGGAAAATGGACGCCACGCCGAGGCAGACGAGGCAGCTCATGGAGTTTTTCGAGCGAAGCCCGACCTTCACGCAGCGGATGATGATCGCGAGCAGCAGCGCGATGACGACGCAGCAGCCGATCATGCCGAGCTCCTCGCCGATGACGGCGAAGATGAAGTCCGTCTGCTGTTCGGGGACCGCCTGACTCTGGGTCTGGGGACCGTTGAAAAGCCCCGTGCCGGTGAGCTGACCGCTCGCGAGGGCGAGCTTGCTCTGCTTGGCCTGCCAGATCACGTCGTCATAGTTGGTGACGTTCGAGGTGTAAGGCGCGAGAATGCGCGCTTTCTGGTAATCCTTCAGCAGATACTGCCACGCGAGGGGGATGATCCCCGCCATCGCCGCCGCGCCGAGGACGAACCAGTAGAACTTCAGCCCCGCGGCGAAGAGCATCACGACGAAGAGGAAGAAGAAGATCAGCGCGCTGCCGAGGTCGCCGGAGATGATGACGATGAGGGCGAAGGGCAGGAAAAAGTGGACCGCGAGCTGCGCCACGGAAAAGACGTGGTTGAGGCTTTTATATTCCTTCAGATAGCTGATATGCTTCGCCATCAGCACGGTGAAGATGACCTTCACGATCTCGCTCGGCTGGATGCCGACGCCGAGGAAGCGGATCCAGCTTTTGTTGCCGGTGCCGTCGTCCACGCCGAAGGGGATGAGCGCGAGGAGCAAAGCGAGCGAAATGCCCGCTAAGATGGGCCATTTGTCCGCGATCACGTCCAGATCGAGCACGGTCAGCACGACGTAGAGCGCGATGCCGATCAGGATGGCGACGGTCTGGATGAGGATATAATGGGCGCTGCCCTCCTTGCTCGTGGCGGTGGCGCTTGAGATGACGACAAGGCCGAAAACGGAGCAGGTCAGGCACAGCGCGAACAGCAGCATGTCCGCCCGGCGGAGAAATTCCTTCAGAAACGGGAGCAGTTTTTTGATAGCGGCGTCACCTCCGATGCTTTTTACTTTTTTATTTAACCATCGCATTGTATCATATTTAAAGACTTTACGCAATCGAAAATTCGCGTTATAATAGCAGGAAGAAATTTTTCGGGAGAAACAGGCATGACGATCTACACAAAAAACGAAGCGGAAACGGAGCAGGCGGGCGCGGAGCTCGCAAGAACGCTGCCGGACGGCGCGGTCGTCGCCCTTTACGGCGACCTCGGTGCGGGGAAGACGGCGTTCGTGCGCGGAATGGCGCGCGGGATGGGCATCACCGCCCGCGTCAGCAGCCCGACGTTCACGATCGTGAACGAATACCTCGGCGCGCGCGAGCTCTATCATTTCGACATGTACCGTCTCGCCTCGCCGGACGAGCTGTTCGACATCGGCTGGGAGGATTATCTCCGCCGCGGCGGTGTCTGCGCCGTGGAGTGGAGCGAAAACGTCGCGGACGCCTTTGAGGGCGACGAGATCACCGTCCGCATCGAAAAGCTCGGCGACGAGGAAAGAAAGATCACGATCGGGGAAGGGGAATAAGACCATGCTCATTCTTGGACTGGAATCCTCCGCAAAGGCGGCGTCCGCGGCGCTTGCGCGCGACGGGGTGCTGCTGGGACAGAACTACCAGTGCGCCGGGCTGACCCACAGCCGGACGCTGCTGCCCATGGCGGAGCAGCTTCTGGCGGAGACGGGGCTGACGCTCCGGGATATCGACGCCGTCGCCGTTTCGCGCGGACCGGGCTCGTTCACGGGCATCCGCATCGGTGTTTCAACGGCGAAGGGGCTCTGCTGGGGCGCGGAAAAGCCGGCGATCGGCGTCTCCACGCTGGAGGCGATGGCGTGGAACGGGGAGAGCGCGCCGGAGGGCAGCCTCATCTGCTGCGCGATGGACGCGCGGCGCAGCCAGATCTATAACGCGCTCTTCCGCTTCGAGGGCGGACGCCCCGCGCGGCTGACGCCGGACCGCGCGATCTCCCTCGCGGAGCTCGCCGCGGAATTGAAAAATTCGGAAAAAACGATATTTGTGCTTGGCGACGGCGCCGAGCTGTGTTATAATCATCTGCTGGAGGAAGGGCTGCCCGCCGTTTTAGCGCCGGAGGAGGTCCGCATGCAGTGCGCATGGGGCGTCTGCCGCGCCGCGGAGGGGCTTCCCCCGAAAAGCGCCGCGGAGCTGCTCCCGGTCTATCTCCGCCTCTCCCAAGCCGAGCGCGAGCGCCAGGCGCGGGAGAATGCAAAAGCATAAAAACCCCAAACAATAGAAATAATGAAGGAGAACGAGAAAATGAGCGTGTTTATCATGGACCACCCGCTGGTCGCCCACAAGCTGACCATCATGCGCGACAAGAACACCAGTGTCAAGGACTTCCGCGAGCTCGTCAGCGAGATCGGGATGCTGATCACCTACGAGGCGACGCGCGATCTCCCCCTGACCACGAAGCACATCGAGACCCCGATCTGCGGGATGGACGCGCCCACACTGGCGGGACGCAAGTTTGTCGTCGTTCCCATTCTGCGCGCCGGTCTCGGACTTGTGGACGGCGTGCTGCGCATGGTCCCCTCCGCCCGCGTGGGACACATCGGCATGTACCGCGACGAGGAGACACTGGAGCCGCACCCCTACTTCTGCAAGATGCCGAAGGACGTTGCCGAGCGCGACGTGCTCATCGTGGACCCGATGCTCGCCACCGGCGGCAGCGCCTGCGAAGCCATCGACGAGATGAAAAAGCGCGGCTGCAAGCATATCAAGCTGATGGTGCTCGTCGCCGCCCCGGAGGGCATCGCCTACCTCCAGAAAAAGCACCCCGACGTCAACATTTACGCCGGCGCGCTCGATGAAAAGCTCAACGAAAACGGCTACATCGTCCCCGGCCTCGGCGACGCGGGCGACCGTATCTTTGGAACCAAGTAATCAAATGAAAGACCGCTTTCAGCGGTCTTCACATCACATTTAAAACCGGCGCTCCCCCGAAAACGGGGGAGCGCTTTTCCGAAAGGGAGTTTTTGGCATGCAAAAACGGGTCTGCATCATCTATACGGGCGGCACCATCGGCATGGTGGAGACGGCGCGGGGCTTCGCGCCGAAGAAGGGCTATCTTCGCCGCGTGCTGGAAAACCTCGGCGAGCTCTATTCCGCCGTGATGCCCGCGTGGGAGCTGCTCGAATTCGACACGCTCTGCGATTCCAGCAACGTCTCCGTGCCGGAGTGGAACCACATCGCCGCCGTCATCGCCGCGCACTACGACGACTATGACGGCTTCGTCGTGCTCCACGGGACGGACACAATGGCTTACACCGCCTCGGCGCTCTCGTTTATGCTGGATGGGCTCGCGAAGCCCGTCGTGCTGACCGGGTCCCAGATCCCCATCGGCGCGGCGCGGTCGGACGCGCGGGAGAACCTCATCACCTCGCTGCTCATCGCGGGCGAGGGCGCCGTGCCGGAGGTCTGCCTTTATTTTGCCGGTCAGCTCCTGCGCGGCAACCGCGCGACGAAGCTCTCCTCCGACGAGCTGCGTGCCTTCGATTCGCCGAATTTTCCCGCCCTCGCCGCCGCGGGGGTCGACATCCGCTACCGCACGGAGCTCATCCGCCCCGCCGGGGAGACGCTCCGCGTCACGCAGCTGCGGGATGATCTGCCCATCGCGGTGCTGAAAATTTTTCCCGGCATCCAGTTTAAGCTTTTTGAGGGCATTATGACGGAGCAGCTGCGCGGGCTTGTGCTGGAGGCGTTCGGCGTCGGCAATCTGCCGCAGTATGACGCGGAGCTGCTGCCGCTCATCCGCAAGGCAGCCGCGAACGGCACGGTCATCACCGTCTGCACCCAGTGTCTGCGCGGCAGCGTCCGCCTCGGCGCTTACGAGACGAGCAGCGCCCTGCGCGCCGCCGGCGCGCTCTCCGGCTACGACATGACCGTCGAGGCAGCCGTTACCAAGCTGCGCTATCTCTTTTCAAGGGACTGCACCCCCGAAGAGGTCCGCCGCCAGATGGAGACCGACCTCCGCGGCGAGCTGACAAAATAATCAAATGAGACCCGCTGCGCTTACGCTCTCATTTGAAAGGGATTCACTCCGCTCAGCGCACGAAGCCCCTGCCTTTTGGCAGGGGCTTCGCACGTTCCCTCCGTGCAGAGTATTTTTCGGCACGCGCGTGTCGCGCCGAAAAATGGATTGGACTTTCTTCGCGGGTGCGACGCGCCGAAGGCGCTAGTCCTTTAGGGCGCGCCGCGAACTCTGCGAGGCTTTAAACTTTTACAAGGTAACGTGCCGTGGGGCGCTTTTTCGCTGTTTTACCGACTGCAAGACTCTTTTCTTTTTCCGGATTCCATGGTAAAATCGGGGAAAATGCTGCGTTTCGCGGAGGGATTTTGCGTATGAAAAAGGTTTTGAAGATCGTTTTGATCGTGCTGCTGGCGCTCGTTGTGCTGGTCGGCGGCTATGTTGCCTATGTGTTTCTGGACTACCACCGCATCGGGGACCAGACGATCGAGCCCGACGGCGAGGCGGCGGGTGCGGTCACGACCGGGGTGCCTTACGGCATCTTGTCGTGGAACATCGGGTTCGGCGCTTACACGGAGGACTATGACTTCTTCATGGACGGCGGCACGCAGTCGTGGGCGGAGTCCCCGGAGCGCCTGGAGCGCAACCTCGGCGACATCGCGGACACGCTGCGCGCGCAGGAGGCGGACTTTTACCTCATCCAGGAGGTGGACATCGGCGCGACGCGCACTTATCAGGTCGACGAGCGGTCCTATATCGTGAGCGGCGTCGGGGACGGCTTTGCTTACACCTTCGCCCAAAATTATGATTCGCCCTTCCTCTTTTACCCGCTGACCCAGCCGCACGGCGCGTCCCGTGCGGGGCTGATGACCTTCTCCTCCGCGCCCATCGCGGCGGCGGCGCGCGTGGAGCTGCCGATCGAGAGCGGCTTTATGAAGCTCGTGGACCTCGACCGCTGCTACAGCGTGCAGCGCATCCCGCTCGCGGACGGGGAGGGGGAGCTCGTGCTCTATAACCTCCACCTCTCGGCTTACACCTCCGACGGTACGATCGCGACGGAGCAGCTGAAGCTGCTCTGCGCCGATATGACCGCGGAGTATGAAAAGGGCAACTGGTGCGTCGCGGGCGGCGACTTCAACAAGGACCTGCTCGGCAACTCCGCCGAGGTTTTCGGCGTCGCCGGGCGCGACGGCGACAACTGGGCAAAGCAGATCCCGGCTGGCACCATTCCCGACGAGCTGGAGCTCGTCGCCCCGACGGGCGCGGCGAGCTGCCGCACGCCGGACGCGCCCTACGACCCGGAGACGGCGTTCCGCGTGACGGTGGACGGCTTTCTCGTGACGCCGAACGTCGCCGTCGCGGGCGCGGAGGTCGCGGACACCGGCTTTGCCTACTCCGACCATAATCCGGTGCGGATGACCTTTACGCTGGAGCCCTGAGCCGGGGAAAAACCGGACACGGCGCCGGGTTTGACCGTTGCTTTTTCGGTTTCCCGGAAGTATCCTTTGAAATATCCCCTGCCATCGGCGGACGATAAAATGTGCATGCGAAAACAAAAACCGACGGTGGCGGAAAGGAGGAATCGCTTATGGAGCAGCAGACGCAGGAAAAACCGAGCTTTATGTTAAAGCTCGCGACGACCATCGTGGACCGGCGCAACCTGTTTTTCCTCATCACGGTGATCCTGCTCATTTTTTCCGCGTTTTCGCGGAATTGGGTGAACGTGGAAAATGAACTCACCGCCTTCCTGCCGGACAACGCGGAGACCAAGCTCGCGCTGGACGTCATGGAGGACCAGTTCACGACTTACGGCACGGCGCGCGTCATGGCGGCGAACGTCACCTATGACGAGGCGGCGGCGCTCGCCGACTCCCTCGCGGAGATCAAGGGCGTGCAGGGCGTCGCCTTCGACGAGACGGCGGAGCACTACTGCGACGCCTCGGCGCTTTTCGACGTCACCTTCGCATACGACGAGACGGACGACCGCTGTCTCGAAGCCCTCGACGCGGTAAAAGCCGCGCTCGCGGACTATGACCTCTATGTTTCCACGGAGCTCGGCAGCACGCTCCAGGACACCATCGCGAGCGAGATCAGCGTCATCATGGTCTACGTCGCGATCATCGTCGTAACGGTCCTGACCCTGACGAGCCAGACCTACGGCGAGGTCCCCGTGCTGCTCATCACCTTCGTGACGGCGATGATCCTAAATCAGGGCAGCAACTTCCTGTTCGGCACGATCTCCTTCGTCTCCAACTCCGTCACGAGCATCCTTCAGCTTGCGCTGAGCCTCGACTACGCCGTCATCCTCTGCAACCGCTTCAAGGAGGAGCGGCAGAGCCTCGGCGTGCGCGAGGCGGCGATCGTGGCGCTCAGCAAAGCGATCCCGGAGATCGGCGCGAGCTCGCTTACGACGGTCGGCGGTCTCGCCGCCATGATCTTCATGCAGTTCAAGATCGGTCCCGATATGGGCATCTGCCTCATCAAAGCCATTCTCTACGCGCTGCTTTCCGTCTTTATCGTGATGCCCGGACTGCTCGTGCTCTTCGGACCCTTCATCGAAAAATCGCGCCACCGCAACTTCGTGCCGAAGATCCCCTTCGTCGGAAAGATCGACTACGCCACGCGCTATGTCGTGCCGGTGATCTTCCTCGTCGCCGCGGTGCTGGGCTATCATTTCTCCTCGCTCTGCCCTTACGCTTACGGCTATTCGAGCCTCACAACGCCGAAGCTCAACGACAGCCAGATCGCGGAGAACCTCATCAACGATACTTACGGCTCGCCGAACATGACCGCCGTCGTGTTCCCGGCGGGGGACTATGAAACGGAAGAGGCCATGCTGCGCGAGATGGAGGAGCTCGTCGGTGTGGACTACACCATGGGGCTTGTCAACGTCGAGGCGATGGACGGCTACATGCTCGCCGACCGGCTGACGCCGCGCCAGTTCGCGGAGCTCGCCGGACTCGACTATGAGATCGCCCAGATCGCTTACGCCGCTTACGCCGCGGACCAGTCCGATTACGGCAAGCTCGCCGGCAATATCGCGGGCTACCGCGTGCCGCTCATCGACATGTTCCTCTTCGTCTGCGAGCAGGTGGACGCCGGACTCGTCACGCTTGACGACGAGCAGACCGAGACCCTCCGCGACGCGGAGGTCCAGATGCGCGCGGCGAAGGCGCAGCTCTCCGGCACGGAGTATGACCGCGCCCTCATCTACCTGACGCTCCCGGTGAGCGGCGACGAGACTTACGCCTTCATCGACACGCTGCGCTCCATCGCCCAGCGCTATTACCCGGAGGGTGCCGTCTATATTGCGGGCAACTCCACGAACGAATACGACTTTGCAAAGTCCTTCTCGCGCGACAATATGGTCGTCAGCATCGTCTCGATCCTGATCGTTCTTGTCGTCCTGCTCTTTACGTTCAAGTCCGCGGGCATGCCGATCCTGCTGATCCTGGTCATTCAGGGCAGTATCTGGATCAACTTCTCCATCCCGACGATCACGGATTCGCCGCTCTTCTTTATGAGCTACCTCGTCGTGAGCTCCATCCAGATGGGCGCGAACATCGACTACGCCATCGTCATCGCGAGCCGCTACGAGGAGCTGGAGGACACGCTGCCCCACCGCGAGGCGATGATCGAAACGCTGAACTTCGCGTTCCCGACCGTGCTGACCTCCGGCTCCATCCTGACCACGGCGGGCGTGCTCATCGGTCAGATGACGAGCGAGCCGACCATCGCCGGTATCGGTCAGTGCCTCGGTCGCGGCACGATCATCTCCATGTTCCTCGTCATGTTCGTCCTGCCCCAGATCCTGCTCATCGGCGGCGGCGTCGTGGACAAGACGAGCTTCTCCGTGCCGAAGGTCATCCGCCGCGCGGAGACGAGCGGGCGCGTTTATGTGAACGGTATCGTGAGCGGCACGATCCACGGTGCGGTCAGCGGCTATCTGCGCGGCAGTGTGGACGGCAACGTGAATCTGAACCTGCTCTCCGGCAGCGTTGCCGGGGACGAAAACGGAAAGGAGGCGGCAGGCGATGCGGACGAAAACGCTTAAGACCCGCGCAGCGGCGGCGCTGCTCGTGCTCTGCTTCCTGCTCGCGCTCTGCCCGGCGGTCTTCGCCGCGGAGGGCGAGGTGCGCATCGGCTCGATCGAGGACCTGCGCGCCTTTGCCGATGCCTGCACCTCCGACAGCTACAGCGCCGGGCTGCGCGTCGTTCTGACCGCGGACATCGACGCGGCGGGGGAGGATATCTCCGTCCCCGTTTTCCTCGGCAGCTTCGACGGCAGAGGCTACCGCATCTACGGTCTGCGCATCACGCGCAGCGCCTCCGACCTTGGGCTCTTCAGCCGCATCGGGGCGGGCGCGTCGGTCAAAAACCTCCGCGTGGAGGGCGAGGTGATCCCCGGCGGGACCCAGAGCCGCGTCGGGGGCATCGCGGGCGAAAATCTCGGCACAATCGAAAATTGCAGCTTCTCCGGCGTCGTCAGCGCCGCGGAGCAGGTCGGCGGCATCGCCGGCAGCAACGGCGCCGGCGGCACGATCTCCGGCAGCACCGTCTCCGGCGTCGTGCGCGGCACGCAGTCGACCGGCGGCATCGCCGGGTCGAACGCCGGAACGCTGCTCAAATGCGGGAGCCACGCGAGCGTCAATACCACCGTCAGCGAGGAAGACCTCCTCGCCGCGGAGCTCGCGGACCTTGAGAGCACGGTCGTCAGCCTGCTGACCCAGCAGGAGTCCACCGGCTCGGAAAACCCCGTCACGAACGACACCGGCGGCGTCTGCGGCTATTCCACCGGCATTTTGCAGGGCTGCACGAATTACGGCTCCGTCGGCTACCCCCACGTCGGCTATAACGTCGGCGGCGTCGCCGGGCGGCAGAACGGCTATATGGCGGCGTGCCTGAACCACGGCGCGGTGCAGGGACGCAAGGACGTCGGCGGCATCGTGGGGCAGATGGCGCCGGATATCACGCTGCTGCTCTCCGCGGACGGGCTCGAAGAGCTCCAGACGGAGCTGAATGCGCTCGAAGACGTCCTCGACCGGACGCTGAACGACGCGCAGGGCGCGAACGACACCGTTTCCGCCCGCATCACGGAGATCAGCGGCTACGCCGACTCCGCGCGCGAGAGCGCTTATGACCTGAACAGCCAGCTCAGCGATTTTGCGGACGCGAACATCGGCTCCGTGAACGCGCTGTCGCTGATGATCGACCGCTATATCGACAAGGCGGTCCCCATCGCGGACGCCGTAAGCGCCGGGGCGGACGAGCTTTCCACGCTCATCTCCCGCGCGCGCGATGCGCTCGACGCACTCGACGGCATCGACGTTTATAACGACGTCATCCTCTCTGAGCTTGCCTCCATGTGCGCCTCGCTGGAATCGGCGGGAAAGAAGATGGAGCACGGCGCCGACGAGCTGGAGGCGGCGTTTGAGCTGATGCAGAACGACATCGAGCTTCCGGACACGACCCAGCTGCGCGCGGACCTCAAGGTGCTGCTCGCCGCGCAGGAGGAGCTGAACGCCGCGCTCACCGCCGCGATGGACGAGTATGAGCAGACCGGCACGGTCTCCAAGGAGACGCGCGACGAGGTAGAGCGCACCCTGCGCCTGACGCTCGATGCCTTTTCCGATGTTGTCCGCGACTTGAACGACATCGCGGAGGACCCGAATTTCGACGGGATGCTCGACCGCGATCTCGAAACGCTCAAAAAGGTCGCGGAGCACCTCAAAAACGCAAGCGGCGACTTTTCCGACGCGGCAAAAGACCTCACGACCGCCGTCGGCGCGCTGCGCCGCGCGCTCGACGCGATGCGCGAGGTGAACCGTATGCTCGGCGACGCCGCCGACGAGCTCGACGGCGTGCTGGAGTCCGCCGAAAATGCGGCGAAGGACTTCGCCGACGCGCTCAAAAAGGCGGACGAGTGGACGCACGACCTTGCCGAAGAAGAGCCCATCACCTTCACGCCCCTCGGCGAAGAATATGACGCCACGTCGAACGCCCTGAACGCCGCGCTCACGGGGCTCAGCGGCTCGCTGGACTCCTTAAACGACGAGCTCTCCGGCTCCGCCGATACGCTCCTCGCCGATCTGCGCGAGGTGAACAGCCGCTTTATGCGCGTGATGAACTGCTTCCTGCGTCTGCTCGGCGAAGCGGGGGACATCGACTATGACGATATCTTTCAGGACGTCTCCGAGGCCGAGCTCAAAAGCGCCGCGCGCGGCAAGGTGCTCGAATGCGTCAATTACGGCTCCGTGACCGCGGACCGCAACGTCGGCGGCGTCGCCGGTGCGATGGCGACGGAGTATGACCTCGACCCGGAGGACGACCTCCTGCCGGACAGCGGCGGCGCGACGAATTATACCTACCAGACCCGCGCGATATTGCTCGACTGCGCCAATTACGGTGACGTCACCGCAAAATACAGCGCCGCCGGCTCCGTCGCCGGGCGCATGGATCTCGGCATCATCTTGAACTGCGGCGGCTACGGCGACGCGGCGAGCGAAAGCGGCGACTATGTCGGCGGCGTCTGCGGGCTCTCGCTCTCCGCCATCCGCGGAAGCTGGGCGAAGTGTACGCTCTCCGGCGGAAAATACGTCGGCGGCATCGTCGGCTCCGGCGCGCGCGTCACGGACTGCGCCTCGATGGTCGAGATCGCCGAGGCGACCCAGCTCGCCGGCGCGATCGCCGGGGAGATCACGGACGATTACAGCGGCAACCGCTTCGTCTCCGGCTCTCTCGCCGGTGTGGACCGCGTGAGCTATGCCGGAAAAGCCGAGTCCGTCTCCTATTCCGCGCTCGTCGCGGATGAGAGCATTCCGGACGAGTTCCGCAAGCTGACGCTCAGCTTCCTCGCCGACGGGGAGACGCTCTATTCCCGCTTTTTCCGCTACGGTCAGTCCTTCGGCGCCGACATTTATCCCGACGCGCCGGAGCGGGAGGACTGCTATGTCCGCTGGGACCGCACGGATCTCACGGATCTCCGCTTCGATACGCGCGTTGAGGCGGTCTATGAGCCCTATGTCACCGCGCTCGCCGCGGGCGAGACGGAAGACGGTCGCCCGGCGCTGCTCGTCGAGGGCAGCTTCCGCCGCGGCGACGCGCTGACGCTCAGCGACCAGCCGGACGCCCCGGACCACGGCGAGGTGCTCGAAAGCTGGAGCCTCCGCATCCCGGACGACGGCGCGGCGAGCCACACCGTCCGCGTTTATCTGCCGGAGACCGGCAGGGGAGAGACGCTCGGCGTCTGGACCCGCAGCGGCGCGCTCTGGCAAAAGCGCAGCGGCGACGAGGTGGGGAGCTATCTTGTCTTCGACCTCGAAGGCAGCGCCGACCTCGCCCTCACCCTGACCCGCCGCCCCCTCTGGCCCCTCTACGCCGCCGCCGGAGCGGTGCTCCTCGCCGCACTGGTCACAGTGCTGCTGCTCGTGAGGAAAAAACGGAAAAAGAAGAAACAGGCATGAAAATAAGCTCAGGGGAGGAGTTTCCTCCCCTGAGCTTCAGTCTGTCAAAAAAGCTTAATCAACGCGGCGAAGCCGCACAAATTAAAGGCCTCCCTGTGCAAGGGAGGCTGTCAGCCGAAGGCTGACTGGAGGGTT
>CAVCTM010000046.1:0-16024 GCA_963605115.1 Pseudobutyrivibrio sp.
CCTCCACGGTGTCGCGCATGGCTTCTTTTTCGACGCTACCGTCAAAACGGACAGGACGGGTCTCCAGCCCGCTCAGGGGCTTCGGGACGGGCATCCCGCTCTTCGCCGAGAGCGCGGCGAGCGGGTCGCCGGAGGCTTCGCCGAGGGCGCTCAGCACATCGGCGGCGAACTTGAAGGGGCTCGCCGTGGAGACTACGACGGCGGGGGTATCGTCCCCGGTCGCGGCGCGGTAATCGGCGAGGACCTGCCACGCGACGGCGGTGTGGGTGTCCATCAGGTAGCCGGTCTTTTCAAAGAGCGCGCCGATCGCCGCCTTCGTCCGCACGTCGTCGCAGTATCCGGCGGAGAACACCGCCTGAAGCTGCGCGAGCGTCTCCGCGCCGACATCGTAGCGTCCGGTCTCGCTGAGCTGCGCCATGAACCCGGCGGTCTTTTCGTCGCCGCAGAGCATATAGAGCAATCGCTCAAGGTTGCTGGACACGAGGATATCCATCGACGGCGAGACGGTGTTGTGGAACGCGCGCTTCCGGTCATAGACGCCGGTCGCGAAAAAGTCGGTCAGGACATTGTTCGCGTTGCTCGCGCAGAGAAAGCGGCGGACGGGCAGCCCCATCTGCTTCGCGAACCAGCCCGCCAGAATGTTGCCGAAGTTGCCGGTCGGAACGCAGAAATGGATCTCCTCCCCCATCGCGATGCCTCCGGCGTTTACATAGTCGCAGTAAGCGGAGAAATAGTAAGCGATCTGAGGCAGCAGGCGACCCCAGTTGATGGAGTTCGCGGAGGAGAGGAACCAGCCGTGTTCGCTGAGCTTTTCGGCAAACGCCCGGTCGCCGAAGATGCGCTTGACGCCCGTCTGGGCGTCGTCAAAATTGCCCTTCACGGCGCAGACGCCGACGTTTTCGCCCGTCTGCGTGACCATCTGAAGGCGCTGCACGGCGGAGACGCCGCCGTCCGGATAAAAGACGAAGATCTTCGTCCCCGGCACGTCGGCAAAGCCTTCGAGCGCCGCCTTGCCCGTATCGCCGCTCGTGGCGACGAGGATGCAGACGCCGCGCGTTTCGCCGGTCTTTTTCAGCGAGGCGACAAGCAGGCGCGGCAGCATTTGCAGCGCCATGTCCTTGAAGGCGCAGGTCGGTCCGTGCCAGAGCTCCAGCGCCGCCGTGCGCCCGTCGACAAAATGCAGCGGTGCGATGGCAGGATCGTCGTAATTTTCCGCGTAAGCCGCGGCGGTAAACTCCCGGAGCTCAGCGGCGGAAAACTCCGCGAGGTAGCGTCCCATAATGTCCGCGGCGCGGTCCCGGTAGTCCATTTTGCAGAGCGCTTCCAGCTCCGCGCGGGAGACGGTCGGGATCGTCTCCGGCACGAAAAGTCCGCCGTCCGGCGCAAGCCCCATGGCGATTGCCTCCGCCGCGGTATAGAGCGTTCTGCGGTCGCGTGTGCTGAAATAGTTCATGTCTTCAGTTCACCTCAAATGCGTTTTCGATATGGTTGATCCGCTCCGCCCGTCCGCCGGGGGCGTAGACCTCCACGACGTCGAAGCGGGGCTGTTTTTCGGTCCTGTTCTGCTGGAGCCAGAGCGACGCCGCGGCGATGAGCCGGCGCTGCTTCGCGGCGTTCACGAACTCGCGCGGGGCGGCGAAGTCGCCGCTTTTGCGCTGCTTTACCTCGACAAAAACGAGGTAATCCCGGTTTTCCGCGATGACGTCGATCTCCCCGAAGCGGCAGGTATAGTTCATACCCAGAATGCGGTATTTTTTGTGTTTTAAATACTCCGCGGCGGCGGCTTCCCCGCTCCTGCCGAGGAGTTTTTTGTCCGTTCTGCTGTCGTTCATGTCAGTGCATTTTCTTCAGAAACGTCCGGCGGTGGACCTCGCTGGGACCTTTTTCACGCAGCACGGCATAGTGCGCAGCGGTGCCGTAGCCCTTGTGCCTGGCGAAGCCGTAGCCGGGATAGCGCGCGTCGAGCTCCAGCATATAGCGGTCTCGCGTGACCTTGGCGAGGATGGACGCCGCCGCGATGGAGGCGCATTTCCCGTCCCCGCCGACGATGCAGCGGCTCGGCACGGCGATGCCGGCATTGCGGTTGCCGTCGATGAGCGCGAGCGCGGGGGCAGAGCCCATCGCCGCGATCGCGCGGTTCATGGCGAGGTAAGTCGCCTGCAAAATGTTCAGCTCGTCGATCTCCCGCTCGCTCGCGAAGGCGACGCCGTAAGCGAGCGCCTGCGCCGTGATCACGTCGTAAAGCGCCTCGCGGCGGCGCTCTGTGAGCTTTTTGGAGTCGTTCAAGCCGGGGATGACGAGTCCCCGCGGCAGTATGACCGCGGCGGCGCAGACCGGTCCCGCCAGCGGACCGCGTCCCGCCTCGTCCACGCCGCAGACGGGGGCGAAGCCCTCCTCCGCGACGGCGCTTTCGATCTCCCAGAGGTCCGTCATTTCCGTCTCACTCCTCCGGCGGGGCTTCGAGCGTAATGCGCCCAAGCTTGCCGTCATGGTATTCGCTGAGCAGCACGTTTGCCATGCGCTCGATGTCCACCTCGCCGCCGGAGATGAGGAAGCCGCGGCGTCTTCCCGCGTCCTCCAGCAGCTCATAGCCGTTTTTCTCCGGGTCCGGCGTGAATTTATAGCGCTCGGTGATCGCCTCCGGCTTTGTCGCGCGCAGGCGGAGCATAAAGTTTGCCGCGAGGGTCTCCTTGTCGAGCACGTCGGCTTTGATCGCGTTCGTGAGGGCGAGCGCCTCGCCCACCTCCTGCGAGTCGAACTTCGGCCAGAGGATGCCCGGCGTGTCGAGCAGGTCGAGCCCGGTGCCGATGCTGATCCACTGCTTGCCGCGCGTGACGCCCGGCTTGTCGCCGGCGATCGCCGCCTTTCTGCCCGCCACGCGGTTGATAAACGTGCTCTTGCCGACGTTCGGGATGCCGAGGATCATCACGCGCAGCGGGCGCGTGCCCTGCCCCTTGGCCTCCAGCGCGGCGATGCGCTCGCGCAGCACGGTGCGGACCGCGGCGGGAAATTCTTTCACGCCCTTGCCGCTCTTCGCGTCCGTCTCCAGCACGGGGAGCCCCTGCTTTTTGAAGTAGTCCCGCCAGCGCGCGGTCATCGCGGGGTCGGCGAGATCGATGCGGTTTAAGATGATGAGCCGGGGCTTATCGCCCGCGAGAGAATCGATATCCGGGTTGCGGCTTGCGCGCGGGATGCGCGCGTCGATGAGCTCGCAGACGGCGTCCACGAGCTTCATATTCTCCCCGATCATGCGCTGCGCCTTCGTCATGTGTCCGGGGAACCACTGGATGGCGAGCTTTTCGTACTGTGCTTCGTTCATGGCAAAAAAGTCCTTTAATAGATCGTGCCGAACTTGCTGAGCGGCGTTAAGCGCAGGAGCGCCTTGCCCATGATGAGCCGCGTATCGACGCAGCCGATGCTGTCCGTGCGGCTGTCCGTGGAGCGGTTGCGGTTATCGCCCATGACGAAGATGCAGCCCTCCGGCACGGTCACGGGCTCGTCGAAGTCCTCGCGCACAGCGGTCGGCTCCGCGGTGTAAGGCTCGTCGAGCGCGACGCCGTCGACATAGACGACGCCGGCGTCAAAGTCGATGTCCACGGTCTGTCCCTCGGTGGCGATGACGCGCTTGATGAGCGGATAGTCGGCAAAGCTGTCCTTTTGCAGCACGACGATATCGCCCTGCTGCGGCGTGTAAAACAGCTTGCTGATGATGAGGCGGTCGCCCTGTTCGAGCGTCGGCACCATGCTCGATCCGACGACGCCGATCGTGCGCCCGATAAAAACGAAAATGAGCACGCATGCCACCAGCGCGGTCACGATGCACTGGAGCCAGTCAAAAAGGTCGCCCTCGCGCTTTTTTGCCTTCTCCGGCACGGGCTGCTCCGCCGGCTGCTGCTCGGTATTCTGGTTTTCCGGTGTTTCGTTCATGCTGATCTCCTCCAGAAACAAATATCCAACATGATATTATACAACGCCGGACCCCAAATAAGCAACAAAAAAATCGGTACAGGGTATTTCCTGCACCGATTTTTTTGCTTGAAACGTGCGTCCGGCCGCCCGAAAATTACAGGCGCTCCTTGACCTTGGCTGCCTTGCCGACGCGGTTGCGCAGGTAATACAGCTTCGCACGGCGGACCTTGCCGCGGCGAACGGTCTCGACGGAGACGATGGAGGGGGAATGGACCGGGAAGACCTTCTCGCAGCCGACATTGTAAGAAATGCGGCGGACGGTGATGGTCTCGTTGATGCCGCCGTGCTTCTTGGCGATGATGGTGCCTTCGAAAGCCTGCGTGCGCTCACGGTTGCCTTCCTTGACGAGAACAGTAACGCGGACGGTGTCGCCGACGTTCATCTCCGGCAGGGATGCCTTCATGTACTGTTCGGTGAGGGTTTTGATCAGATCTGCCATTTGTAGTAAATCCTTCCTTTTATAGACGTTCATACCGGTGTCACCACGGAAGCGGACCGTCTTGATATATCTGCTTGCTGCGCAAGCCATGGTATAGTATCACATCATTCCGGAAAAAGCAAGCCCTTTTCAGCGGAAAACGCGCATATTTTCGTCGTAAACTTCGAGCCGGGTGAACTCGGCGAAGTCCGGCGCGAGCTCCGGCGCCCTCTGGCGCAGGGCAGCGGCGAGGTGGTCGGGGTTCAGCGTCGGCTCCTGCGCGGAGAGGACGGCGGCGACGTCCACCCGTCCGGGCGCGGCGGAAAACGCGATCTCGCGGATGGCGGGGGCGATGTCGCTCTCCCCTTCCCCGCGCTTGGTCTTGCGCGTGATGACGATCTGCTCCTGCGCGAAAAAGCGCTGGAGCCCGTCCCGCATCGCCTGCGCGTCCCGCTCGTCATACTCGAACACGCCGGCGACGCGCAGCCATTTCAGCTCGCGCACCTTGCGGCCGTTCGGATAGGCCTCCAGCGCGGCGATGCCCTGCGGCATGGCGGCGGTGAGGCGCGCCGGCAGCGCGGCGAGGTCCGTCTCCTCCGTCAGCTGAAAGTCCATCAGCTCGCATTCGCTGGAGCAGCCGACGCCGAGCGGCAGCAGGATGGAGATCACCGGGTGGGGGTTGAAGCCCTCGCTGTATTTGAGCGGATAGCCCGCGCGCAGAAAAGAGCGCTGCATGGTCCGCATCAGGTCCAGATGGGAGATATAGATGGCCTTCCCTTTTTTGGAAAACCGCAGTCTCAGCTTTTCAGACATCGCATTTCCCTCCGTTCAGCGCCGCCGCGCCGCAGCCGACGCAGCCGTGGCGACAGTCGGGGCTCAGCGCGCCGGCATAGCAGAGCTCCAGCTCGCGCCGCAGATGGCGCTTCGTGACGCCCATGTTGATGTGGTCCCACGGGAACGCCTCGTCCGCGCCCCGCTCCCGCGTCGTGTAAAAAGCGGGGTCCACGCCGCATTTTTCGAGCGCCGCCATCCAGCGGTCGAAGCGGAAAAAGTCGCTCCACGCCTCCAGCGTGCCGCCCGTGCGCCAGACCTCCTCGATGACGGGTCCGATGCGCCGGTCGCCGCGGGAGAGGATGCACTCGATGACGCTCGTCTCCGCGTCGTGCCAGTTATAGGTGACGTTGCGCGCCGTCAGATTCTCACGCAGGAGCTTCACGCGGCGGAGATATTCCGCGGGCGAGACCATCGGGACCCACTGGAAGGGCGTGTGGGGCTTCGGGATGAAGCAGGAGGTCGAGATCGTGATGCGCACGCCGCGGTTTTTATTCGTCGCGCTCTCGCGCCATGCGTGCAGCACGTCGTTCGCGATCTGGGCGATGCCGAGCACGTCCTCGTCCGTCTCGGTCGGAAGTCCGAGCATGAAATAGAGCTTCAGATTGTTCCAGCCGCCGGCAAAGGCGACGCGGCAGGACTCCAGCAGGTCCTCCTCGCGGACGTTTTTGTTGATCGCGTCGCGCAGGCGCTGGGTGCCCGCTTCGGGTGCGAAGGTGAGCCCCGATTTGCGCACCTTCTGCACGCGCTGCATGATGTCCATGGAGAAGTTGTCCGCGCGCAGCGAGGGCAGCGCAAGCCCGATGCTGCGGGGAATGCAGTAATCGAGCAGCCCGTCGCAGAGCTCGCCGAGCCCGCGGTAATCGCTGGAGCTGAGGGACGAGAGCGTCACCTCCTGATAGCCGGAGCTCTGCAGCGCCTCGATACCCTGCGCAACGAGCTTTTCGCTGCTGCGCGAGCGCACGGGACGGTAGACCTGCCCCGCCTGGCAGAAGCGGCAGCCGCGCACGCAGCCGCGGAAAAGCTCCAGATTCACGCGGTCATGGACGATCTCCGTGCTGGGCACGATCTGGTCCGTCGGGAAGGGGCTGTTTTCAAAGTCGCGGACGATGCGCTTCGTCACCATGGCGGGCGCGCCGTCCCGCGGCGTGACGGCGGCAAGGGTACCGTCCGGGTTTTCCGCCGTGTCGTAAAGGCTCGGAACATAAACGCCCGGAATGTCCGCCGCGGCGCGGAGAAAGCGCGGCTTCGTCCAGCCCTCACGCTTGGCGCGCTGAAGCAGCACGAGCAGCTCGTTATCGACCTCCTCGCCCTCGCCGAGGATCATCAGGTCGAGAAAATCCGCCATCGGCGCGGGGTTGCAGCAGCTTGTCCCGCCCGCGAACACGAGCGGCAGCAGCGCCGTCCGCTCCGCGGCGTGCAGTGGGATGCCCGCGAGGTCCAGCATGTCCAGCACAGTCGTATAAGCCATCTCGTAGCCGAGGGAGAACGCCACAGCGTCAAATTCGCGCACCGGGTCGCCGCTTTCGAGCGCGTAGAGCGGAACGCCCGCGGCGCGCATCTCGCGCTCCATGTCGTCCCATGGCGCGAAAACGCGCTCGCACCACACGCCCGGCAGGGCGTTCATCGTGCTGTAAAGGATCCGCATGCCGACGTTGGACATGCCGATCTCGTAAACATCCGGGAAGCAGAAGGCGACGCGCAGGTCCACTTCAGCCTTGTTCTTAATGATCTCGTGATACTCGCCGCCGGTATAGCGCGCGGGCTTCTGCACCCGCGGCAGGATGCGTTTTAAGCGTTTATCCATTTAATATTCATTCTCCAAAACGTAAGAAATCTATGTTATTCTACACGCTTCGGCGCAAAAAAACAAGTGCCGCGGGAAAATTCGGTCAATCCCCGCGGCAGAAATTGCAGAGCGCGAGCCATGCCGCGCTGAGCAGCAGCCATGGCGCGCCGAAGCGCAGCAGTGCCGCCGCGCCCCCGGCAAGAAGAAGCAGCGACGCGGCGCGCGAAAGACGCCGGGCGCTCCCCTCCCCGACCAGCGCGGCGGCGAGCCGCCCGCCGTCGAGCGGCAGCACGGGCAGGAGGTTGAACGCCGTCAGAAGCGCGCTTGCCGCCCCGCTCCGGCGCAGAAACGCGCCGCCCGCCGTCAGCCCAAGCAGCGCCCAGAGCGCACCGAACGCCGGTCCCGCCGCGATCGCGAGCGCCTCTCCCCCGCGCGTCAGCGCCCCGGCGTAAGCCATCTCCGCGCCGGAAAGCCCCAGCGTCACGCGCGTGACGCGCGCCCCGCCGAGCCGCAGCGCGAGCGCGTGACCCGCCTCATGCACCGCCGCGGCGAGCAGCGCCGCCGGGACGAGACCCCGCTCGTCCAGAAACCACGCGAGCGCCAGCGCCAGCGCCGCGCCGGGGCGGACGGTCCAGCAAACGCGCCTCATGTGCCGTCGTCGTTGATGTAGTATTCCGGGTTTAGGTAGCGCCCGTCCCGCGTCAGCTCAAAGTGCAGGTGCGGTCCCGTCGCCATCCCCGTCGCGCCGACGAGCGCGATGCGCTCCCCGCGCTCCACGCTCTGCCCCGCCGAGACATAGAGCGTGCCGCAGTGGGCATAAAGCGTCTCCCAGCCGTCGCCGTGGTCAAGGCGGATATAGTTGCCGAAGCTGTCGGACCAGCCGGCAACCGTGACGGTGCCGTCCGCGAAGGCGAGCACGTCTTCGCCGGAGCTTGCCGCGAGGTCCGTGCCGTAGTGAAAGCGCACGATGTTCAGGATCGGGTGCAGCCGGTAGCCGAAGCCGGAGGAGTTATACCCGCTGACCGGCACGGCGTAATCCCACGGCAGCGGCTCGTAATCGAGGTCCACCTTCTCCGGCAGCTCATAGTCGGCGAACGCCGCCTGCGACTCCAAAAACGCCGTCACCGCGGCAGGGACGCGCAGCGCCGCCTCCGGCTCGTCCTCGCCGCGGCTGAGCGCCTCCTGCACGAACTGCGCCGCGGGGCGCGCGCTCGCCGCCGGGGACGGCGCCGCGCTGGTCTGCACCGGCGCGAGCACCGCCCGCACCGCGCTCCGCGCCCGCTCCGCCGCCGAGGGCAGCGCGAGCTTCACGCCCACGAGCAGCGCGATCACCGCCAGAACAGCGGTCCATTTTCCACGTTTCATTGCGCATCCCCCCTCCGCCGACCATTATAATTCCCCGCCCCCGCAGGATAAGTCGAAGCCCGCCGGAGAGCTTTTTTCGCTTTTTTCCCGTTTTTTGGCGGAAAGCGCTTGACAAGCACGGATTTTTTCATTATAATGAGCGGGCGTCTTGAGAAAGGCGCGGAAATATCGGGGTGTAGCGCAGTTGGTAGCGTGCTTGGTTCGGGACCAAGAGGCCGCGAGTTCAAGTCTCGCCACTCCGACCACAAAAAAGTCCTCTTTTGTCTGTCTGACAAAAGAGGACTTTTTCAATGATATCCGTTCGTGTCGGAACGGATGATATATAGCCGCGGCACAGGTTGGCGTTTTTTTACGCTCCCTTGCCTTAATTCCGCTCCGCTTATGTCGTCTTTCGCAGAAGTCCGCCGTAATTCTGACAGAATTACGGCGGACTTCTTCTTTGCCTGTGATCGTTAAGCAGCCGGGCTCCGGTAATACTCCATGCGAGAAAATCGGCGATGAAGCACGGTCGCCGGCGGACGAGCTGCCGGGGTGAGTTTTTTGTGCCTTTCCCGTTTGAAGTCATTTTACACCGTGCAGCCGCAAAAATGCACCAAACCGCTGGCTGCATCCGGGCAAAAAGCACGAATGCAGCCAGCAGCGGGAAGCTTCCCTCACTCGTCGCGCGTCAAGATCCGGACCCAGCGGTAGCGGTTGCAGACGATGGCGTTGGGGATGCACTTGAGCAGCTGGTCCGCCTTGAGGCAGCAGAAGGTGACGACGGGCGGGAAGCGGAAGACGAAGGCACTCAGGACGGCGGCAGGGATGGTGAACAGCCACATAAAGAGGTTATCCATCAGCGCGGCAAATTTCGTGTCGCCGCCGCCGGCGATGATGCCGCCCTCGACGGGGTATTCGTAGCAGCTGCCCATCGTCGTGAGGCTCAGGACGGAGATGAAGCTGACGGCGAGCGCCTTTGTCTCGTCCGAGACGGTGTAAAGTCCGACGATCCAGTCCTTGAACACGAACATCAGGCTGCCGAAGGTCACGCCGATCAGGACAAAAATGCCCTGCATCGTCTTGGAATAAGAGCGCACCATATCGAGCCTGCCCTGCCCGATGGTCTTGCCCATCGTGACGGAGGCGACGTTCGCGCTCGCCATGCCGACGACGGCGAAGATCTGGAACACGATGACGGCGATGGAGTTTGCCGCGATAACGGAGGCGCTGATATGACCCAGAACGGCGGTCTGCGCCGCCTGCGCCACGCCCCAGAGCAGTCCGCTGAGCGCGATGGGCGCGGCGACGCGCACATAGTCGCGCAGATAGGTGAAGTCGAAGCCCAGCAGCTCGCCGAGGCGCATCTTCAGCTTTTTGTCGACGAAGAGGACGTAGACAAGGATAATAATGAGCTCCACGATGCAGCTCACGAGCGTGGCGACCGCCGCGCCGACGATGCCGAGCTCCGGTGCGCCGAAATTGCCGTAAATGAAGCAGTAGTTCAGGCAGATGTTGATGCAGATGGTGCTGAGGCTCATCACGGTGCCGATCGCAGCAGTCTCGACGCCCTGAAGGGAATACATGAGCGAATTGGAGACGGAGAAGACGAGATAGGTCCAGCAGATAACGCGCAGGTAGCGCGCGCCCTCGGCGATGACGGCGGCGTCGTTCGTGAAAAGAGACAGGATGCCGGTCGGCAGCGCCTTGGAGAACGCGAAGAACACGACGCCGACGAGGAAGCCGGTCTTCACACCGATGTTGATGATCTTTTTGATCGGTCCCGTGCGGCGCTGCCCCCAGTACTGGGCGGAGAGGACCACGATGCCGAGTCCGATGCCTGCCGCGATCTGCTGGAGCGCGAACTGGAGCTGGTTGACGAGCGTCGCGCCGGAGAGGGAAAGCTCCGTATAGCGGCCGAGCATGATGTTGTCGGCAAGGTTGACCGCGAGCGCGGCGAGCTGCTGGAGCACGATGACGAAAAGCAGGGGAAAAAACGCGCGGTAAAAGCTTTTATCGCGCGTGAAGATGCCGAGCACCTTCGGGTCGCGGTCCGGCGGGACGGGCGTGCAGCTTCGTTTCATGAGTGGGGTGGCTCCTTTCCGGGGATGTGGTCACAGATACCGCCCGGCTGCCGCCCGCACCTCGGCGCGGCGGGAGAGCCCGAGCTTTTTCAGGATATGGCTGACGTGGGTCTTCACGGTCGGCATGCCGACACCGAGCACCTCGCCGATCTCCGCATTGCTGCATCCCTCGGCGAGCAGGCGCTGGAGCTGCTTTTCCGCCGCGGTGAGCGGGACGGCTGCGGCGGAGGCAGGGGTGCGGAGGAAGGACGGATCATTTGCCGTCTGCTCGCGCACGGCGTCCGCCAGCGCGCCGCGGCGGTCGCCCGGCAGCGGCAGCACGGCGGCGCCGAGCGCGCTCACCGCGCGGCAGAGTCCCTGCGCTTCCGCGGTGCCCAGTGCAGCGGCGGCTTCCGCCTCCCACGGACGCCCCAGCCGCCGGAGGGCGGCGGCGCGGAGCAGCGCTGCGGTCACGCCGTCGATCCAGCGGTGGAGGCGCTCGCAGAGCGCGGGGAGCGGCGCGAGCGCGGCAAGCTCCGTCTCGGTGAGCGCGGAGAGATCGTGCGCGCCGTTCAAGGCGCCCGCCCTGCCGCCGGTCAGCGAAACGGGCGGAGTCTCCCCCTCCTGCGAAAGCGCCGCGGCGAGCTCCGCCGCCGTTCGCTGCGGGAGGGAAAGGTCCAGCCAGCGCAGCGCGCCGGGGGACGGAAAGCTGCTCCATCGCGCGGTAAGTCCGCTCCGAAGCGGCTGTGTCGCCCTGCCGGGCAAGCAGCATGGCGCGTCCGCGCAGCAGCGCCGGGGCGCGGCGGTAAGCCGCCTCCGGCAGAGCGTCATAGCAGCGCGCAAGGGCGATGAGGTCCGCCGCCGGTCCGGGCTCGGTGCATTGCGCAAGCTCCGCCGCCGCTCCAGAGCCGCGGCAAAGCCGGAACGGAGCGCGGGTGAAATAACGATCTCGTCGCGATCCAAGGCGTTTCTCCTCCCTTCCGCGCAGAAATTTCCCCTTGATTATAAGCCCCGCGGGGTGATTTGTAAATAGACGAAAGAATGAGACCGGCGGGCATTCTGCACAAAAAATCATCCACCCGGCAGAAAAGCCGGGCGGGTTTGGGTGGAAATATCATTCTTATTGCTTCATCTTCCGCCGGAACGCCAGCACAGCGAGGACGGCGAACACGGCGGCGTAGGCGAGGACGAGACCCTCGTCGCTCCAGAGGAAGCCCGTCCCCGCCATCGCGCTGCGCGCGGCGCGGACACAGGGGCAAAACGGCAGCCAGCGGCAGATGCGCAGCAGTCCCGGCATCTGCTCCAGCGGCATCCAGACGCCGCCGAGCAGCGACGCGCCCGTGATGAGCGCGCTCGTGACGCCCGGTGCGGCTTTGTCGTTCATCACGCTGCCGACGAGCAGCCCCAGCGCGATGAAAAGCAGCGCACCCGGCAAAAGCGAGGCGATGGAGCGCAGGCAGCCGAAAACGCTGAGCTGCTCCCCGGTGAAAAGTCCGATGACGCAGCCCGCGGCAAAGCAGATGAGCGCCTGCGCCGCAGCGAGGATGAGGATCGGCACCGTATAGCCCAGCAGGAAGTCCGCCGCCGTCATCGGCGAGGTAAAAAGCCGCTGGAGCAGGCTGCTCTCCCGGTCACGCGAGACCTGAAGCGCGGTAAAGAGCATAATGAAGGTCAGTCCGAACATGCCGATGCCCGGCGTAATGGAGTTTAAGGCAAACACGCTCTGCCGCGCCTCCGCAGGCAGCGCCGCGTTGATGCAGACGAAAAGCAGCAGCATAAAGATCGGAAAGCCGAGGCAGAAAATATAGCTCAGCACATTGCGCAGCAGCTCCTTCGCCACGCGGCGCGCAAAATATATGCTTCTCATTCTCTCATCCCCTCCCCGCCGGCGATGGCGACAAATGCGTCCTCAAATGTGGTCTTTCCGGTCCGTTCCATCAGCTCCGCCGCCGTTCCGACCGCGATCAGCTTCCCGTGCGCCATCACGCCGATGCGGTCGCTGAGGCTCTCCGCCTCCTCCATGTAGTGCGTCGTCAGCACGATGGTCATTTTGCCCTTCAGCGCACGGATATGCTGCCAGAGCTCGCGCCGCGCGAGCACGTCCAGTCCGAGCGTCGGCTCGTCCAAAAACAGCACCCGCGGCCCCGTGATGAGCGCCATCGCGATGCTGAGCCGTCGCTGCCAGCCGCCGGAGAGCGTCCGCGCCCGGCGCGCGGCGACCTCGCCGAGATTCATCTCCGCGAGCATGGTCTCCGCGGCGCGCTTCGGCTGCGCCACGCCGTAGATCCCCGCCATCAGCTCCAGATTTTCCCGCACGGTCAGGTTCGGGGCGACCGCCGTCTCCTGCGGGGAGCAGGCGCTCAGTGATTTGACCGTCTCCGGCTCGCGCACGATGCTGCTGCCGCAGAGCAGCGCGTCCCCGCCCGTCGGCGCGGCAAGACCCGTCAGCATGCGGAGCGTCGTCGTCTTGCCCGCGCCGTTCACGCCGAGCAGCGCAAAAAGCTCGCCCTCGCCGACGCTGAGCGTCAAGCCGTCCACGGCGGTGACGGCGCCGTAGGTCTTGCGCAGGTCCTTGATCTCGATCGCGTTCATTCTTCCTCCGCCTCCATATCCGCACCCGGAAAGCGCAGCTCCTCATAGGGCACGATGGCGACGCCCTTCTTCTGGTCCGCGAGCAGCATCACGCTGTCCCCCGGCTCCAGCTCAAACATCTCCCGGATCGGCTTCGGGATCACGATCTGCCCCTTGTCCCCGATCTTCACCGCGCACATATATTTGCCCTTCGGCATCTTCATTTTCATGGCGCTTCAGCCTCCGTTTCTGATTTGTATAACTTTTCCCACAAATTATACTTCGGCGTGCGTGCCCTGTCAAGCGAAAAAAGTCCGCCCCGGTCGGGGCGGATTTTCGTTATCGGATCGGTCACTGAGCCTTTTTCGCATGCCGCCCCGCGCGGAGCTCGGCGAGCTTTTTGGCGATGGCTGCCTGTGTGCGGTAAGCGAGGCTGAGGGCGGGCCATGCGAGCAGGGCGAAGGTGGCGAGGAGGAGCATGCCGGCGGAGTCGAGCGGCGCGAGGGTGAAGAGACTCTTCAAAAACAGTGCGCTGAAGATGAACGCGGTGCAGACTGCGGCGATCATCAGCTTGCGGATGAGCGTCGGCGGCCGGCAGATGCGGATGATGACGAGGATGCCGACGATGCCGACCGTGATGGCGCAGATGGTGCTCATCATCTGCGGGTCGATATCGAAGGCGTAATAAAACAGCATGACGCCGATGACGAGAACGAAGTCCGTCAGCGCCGGGGGCAGCGCGCGGGAGATGACATTGCGCATAAAACGTCCCGTCACGCGGCTCTCGTTCGGCTCCATCGCGAGGATGAACGCCGGGAAGCCGATCGTGAGGCTGCTCACAAGGCTGAGCTGGGCGGCGGTGAAGGGGTACGGCATTGTGAACAGCAGCGAGACGAGCGCGAGCGCGAACGAGAAGATGTTTTTCACGAGGAACAGCGTGGCGCTGCGCTCGATGTTGTTGATGACGCGCCTGCCCTCCGCCACAACGCTTGGCATGACGGAAAAGTCCGAGCGCAGCAGCACGATGTTGCTGACCTGGCACGCCGCCTCGCTGCCGGACGCCATGGCGATCGAGCAGTCGGCTTCCTTCAGCGCGAGCACGTCGTTGACGCCGTCGCCCGTCATGGCGACGGTGTGCTTTTTCTTTTTCAGCGCAAGGACGATGCGGCGCTTCTGGTCCGGGGTCACGCGGCCGAAGACGGTGTAGCGCTCCACGGCGTCCGCGATCTGGCGGTCGTCCGTCAGGGTGCGGGCATCCACATAGTTCTCCGCACCGTCGATCCCGGCGCGCTTCGCCACCTCGCTGACCGTCACGGCGCTGTCGCCGGAGATGACCTTGATCGCGACGCCCTGCGACGCGAAATAGCGGAAGGTGTCGTAAGCCTCCGGGCGGAGCTTGTTGCTCAGCAGCAGCAGCGCGAGCGGGAAAATTTTGGTGCTGTCCACCGTCTCGTCCTCCAGTGCGCCGTCATAGAGCGCGAGGAGCAGCACGCGGCAGCCCTTCGCGGCGTAGGAGTCGATGACCTCGCCGTACTCCCCCGCCCGTGCGCCGAGCAGCACGTCCGGTGCGCCGAGGAGATAGGTCTCCTCCGCGTCGAAGCTGACGCCGCCGTATTTTTTCGCGGAGGTGAAGGGCAGCGTCCCGATCGCCGTCTGGCGCGGCGCGCCGCGGAAAAAGCCGCGCAGGGCAGCCATCGTGTCGTTATCGTCGCGCATCGCGCCGACATAATCCGCCATGATGAGGTCGATGTCATCCGCCGTGTAGCGGTCCGGGCAGAGCGGGTGAACGCTGTCCACAATCATCTTGTTCTCCGTGATCGTGCCGGTCTTATCCACGCAGAGCGTGTCCACGCGCGCGAGCGTTTCGATGCAGCTCATCTCGTGGACGAGCGCCTTTTTCTGCGCCAGACGCAGCACGCTCGCCACGAGCGCGAGGCTCGTCAGCAGGTAGAGCCCCTCCGGGATGAGCCCCACAAGTGCCGCGACCGTGCTGACCACGCCCTCCTGCATGGTGCGTCCCAGCCAGCTGACCTCCTTGATGCAGAGGATGACGCCGAAGGGGATGATGATGAAGCCGATCCACTTGACAAGGTTCGTCAGCGAGCGCATCATCTCGCTCTGCTTCCGCTTCCCGCCGCGGCGGGCGGCGATGGTGAGCTGGTTTACATAACTATCCGCGCCGACGGCGGTCAGCCGTGCGTGGCAGCTGCCGGAGACGAGGAAGCTGCCGGAGAGCAGCGCGTCGCCGGGCTTTTTCTTGATCTCGTCTGCCTCACCGGTGACGAGCGCTTCGTTGACCTGACATTCCCCGGAGAGCACCTCCGCGTCAGCGTAGATCTGGTCGCCGCTATGGAAGATGACCACGTCGTCGCGCACGAGCGCGGCGGTGTCCAGCTCCTGCTCAACTCCGTCGCGCACGGCGGTGCCGTGGGGCGCGTTCAGGAGACTCAGCTTGTCGAGCGTCTTTTTGCTGCGCAACTCCTGCACGATGCCGATGACCGTGTTGACGATCACGACGCCCATGAACATCAGATTGTTCCAGCTCCGCACGGCGATGATGCAGGCGGCGAGCAGCAGGAAGATCATATTGAAATAGGTAAAGATATTGCTGAGTATGATCTGCTTGACGGTCTTCCCCGGCGGCGCGACCGGGGTGTTCGCGTAACCGGCGTCCGCCCGCTCCGCCGCCTGCGCGGTGCTGAGCCCCTGCTCCGGCGCTGCGAAGGCGACCGCGATCTCCGGTCGCTCCGGTGCGGTCTCTTTCTTTTTCCAGAACCTGATCTGCATGAAAAACCAGCCCTTCCAAAGCCAAGTTTTGGTCTATTCGAGTTATTTTACCACATTTTGCCGGAAAGTATATGACTTTTTTGAAAAACTTTCGGAATTTTCTTCCATCTCCCCTCTTGAATTTTCGCTGCGGATGTGGTATGCTGAACAGGCTTTGCGGATGTCGTCTAATGGCAGGGCTCCAGCTTCCCAAGCTGGCAACGCGGGTTCGATTCCCGTCATCCGCTCCAATGATCAGTTGTAAAATCGCCCGAT
>CAVCTM010000047.1:0-15889 GCA_963605115.1 Pseudobutyrivibrio sp.
AGCGCCAGACCCCCGAAAGCGCCCGCGACATCGACGCCGGAAATGTCGGCTGGCCTTCCCTCAAATGAGACCCGCTTCGCTTACGCTCTAAAATCATAATATGCAAAAAGCCCGCCATCCGGCGGGCTTTTTGCGTTTCTTAATAATTTTCAAGCCATGCTTCCAGCTCCGCCTCCGCTTGCGGGAGGTCCGGCTCCTGACAGTTGAGATGGAGGATATAGAGCGCGGCACCGTCCACGAGGTAGGCGGCGATGCTCTGGTAGCCCATCTCGTTCGGGCTTGAGCGGAGGATGAGCGCTTCGCGCCCGGAGGCGGCGGCGCGGGTCTCCTCCTCGAAGCGGAGCTCCTCGCGTGCGGCGGAACCCGTAATGAGCTCGCCGTTCTGATGCCGGGTGTAGATCCAGACGGAATCCTGCCGGCTGACCGCGCCGGAATGATCGTCCTGCGAGAGCGAGAGGAAGCTGATGCGCCCCTTGCTGTCGCCGCTGACCCAAAGCTCCGTCTCCCCCGCGCCGGGGGAGGGCTCCGTCAGCTCCAGTCCGATATGATCGCAGGCGTCCGCCCACGAGTCGAAGGTCTCAAACCAGCTGTCTGGCGACCGGTCGGACCATACCGGAAACTCGGCATACTGCCGCCGGATGGTCTCCCCCACCTCGCGGCGGAAATCGCGCGAGAGCGCGCGGGGCGGGAGCTTTTCCGCTCCGATCGAGAGCCGGTAGCCGCTCTCCTCCGCCCCGGTGAAAACATCGCTGAGCTTCACCCCGCCGCTTTCCCCGGCGCATCCCGCCATGAGGATCAGCAGGACGATGCACACCGCGACCAGCAGCCGCCGCGGTCGGATCTTACGGAACTCCTGCGCCTCGCAGAGTTTTTCCTTTTTCACTTGTCATAGCCCCTTTCGCAAAAAATTCGTACAGGGTAATTCAAATATTGCCGCGAACAAAGTCTGCCGTTTTTTAACAAAAACCCGCCCTGTCTGACCGACAGGGCGGGTTTTTGGTGCCGGCGACGGGGATCGAACCCGTATGACATTGCTGTCGAGGGATTTTAAGTCCCTTGCGTCTGCCAGTTCCGCCACGCCGACGGGTGGGAGCGGACGCGGCTGCGTCCGCTCTTTTTTATTATACTGATTTTCCGCCCGCTGTCAAGGTGGGGGTGCGGTCAGCACAGCTTGGCGCCGGCGGGGATGGCATCGTCGAGCATAATGAGGTTCAGCTTCTCCTCGCCGTGCTCGGTGTGGACGGCGGAGAGCAGCATGCCGCAGCTTTCCAGCCCCATCATCTTCCGCGGCGGCAGGTTCACGATGGCGGCAAGGGTCTTGCCGACGAGCTGCTCCGGCTCATAGAACCTGTGGATGCCGGAGAGGATCTGGCGGTCCGTGCCGGTCCCGTCGTCGAGCGTAAAGCGCAGGAGCTTGTCGCTCTTTTTGACCGCCTCGCAAGCCTTGACCTTCACGACGCGGAGGTCGGACTTCGCAAACGTGTCGAAATCGACCTTCTCCGTGCTGAGCGGCTCGGTCTCCAGCGGCGGCAGCGCCGCCTTTTTCTGCGCCTCGTGCAGCGCTTCGAGCGCGGCGAGCTCCTTTTCCGCGTCGATGCGCGGGAAGATCGCCTCGCCCTTGTGGACCGTGACAGAGGCGCTGAGGCTGCCCCACTGCGCGGCGCTCTCCCATGTCTGCACGGCTTCCGCCGCGCCGATCTGGTCGAAGATCTTTCCGCAGCTCGTCGGCATAAAGGGCGTCAGCAGCACGGTGCAGATGCGGATGCTCTCCAGCAGGTTATAGAGCACGGCGGCGAGGCGGGGGCGGTTCGCCTCGTCCTTCGCGAGCGCCCACGGCGCGGTCTCGTCGATATACTTGTTCGCGCGCTGGATGCACTTGAACACGAGCTCAAGCGCGTTCTGGAACTGGAAGCGCTCCATCTCCGCCTCGTATTTATCGCGGAGCGCGGAGAGCTGGGCGACGAGCTCGCCGTCCGGGTCGTCAGAGCGCTTTTCCTCCGGCAGCGTGCCGCCGAAGTATTTTTCCGCCATCGCCGTCGTGCGGGAGACGAGGTTGCCGAGGTCGTTCGCGAGGTCGACGTTGATGGTGTTGATGAGCAGCTCGTTGGAGAAGTTGCCGTCGGAGCCGAAGGGGAAGGTGCGCAGCAGGAAAAAGCGCAGCGCGTCCACGCCGAAGCGCTCGGCGAGAACATAGGGGTCCACCACGTTGCCCTTGCTCTTGCTCATCTTGCCGCCGTCGAGCAGCAGCCAGCCGTGGCCGAAAACATGCTTCGGCAGGGGCATATCCATGCTCATCAGCATGGCGGGCCAGATGATGGAGTGGAAGCGGACGATCTCCTTGCCGACGAAGTGGACGTCCGCGGGCCAGTATTTGTCGTAATCGTCGTATTTCTCGTTCAGGAAGCCGAGGGCGGTGCAGTAGTTGAACAGCGCGTCGACCCAGACATAGACGACGTGACCGGGGTCAAAGTCCACGGGGATGCCCCATGTGAAGCTCGTGCGCGAAACGCAGAGGTCTTCGAGCCCGGGCTTGATGAAGTTGTTCACCATCTCGTTCACGCGGGAGCGCGGCTGGAGGAAATCCGTGTTCTCCAGCAGGTCCTGCACGCGGTCGGCATACTTGGAAAGGCGGAAGAAGTAAGCCTCCTCCTCCGCGTCCTCCACGGGTCTGCCGCAGTCCGGGCACTTGCCGTCCACGAGCTGGGTCTCCGTCCAGAACGCCTCGCAGTCTTTGCAGTACTTGCCGACATACTTGCCCTTATAGATGTCGCCGTTTTCGTACATCTTTTTGAAGATCTTCTGGATGGACTCGACGTGGTAATCGTCCGTGGTGCGGATGAAGCGGTCGTAGGAGATGTTCATCAGCTTCCAGAGATCGAGCACGCCGCGCTTGCCGCAGACGATGTTGTCCACGAACTGCTGGGGCGTGATCCCGGCTGCCTTCGCCTTCGTCTCGATCTTCTGACCGTGCTCGTCCGTGCCGGTGAGGAACATGACGTCGCAGCCGGTCAGACGCTTATAGCGCGCCATCGCATCCGTCGCCGTCGTGCAGTAGGCGTGTCCGATGTGCAGATTGCTCGAAGGGTAATAGATCGGGGTGGTGATGTAAAACTTTTTCTTCTCCATGTGCGTTTATTTCCTCTGTCTTTCCCAGTTTTTTGGTCATTCCTGCGCCGCGTCCGCCGGCTCTGTCGGAACGGGGGTCTCGGCGTGGACGGGCGTTTCCGTCTCTGCGGGCGGCTCGGTCGGTTCCGGCGCCGGCGTTTCGGCGGGCGGCTCGGTGGGCTGCGGCGTCTCCGCCGGCGCCGGGGTCTCGCTCGGCGCGGGCGTCTCCTCCGGTTCGAGCGCTTCGGGCGGCCACTCGATGTCCTCCTCGTGGTAGTTATAGGTGCTGAGCGCCTCCGCCGTGCGGCTCAGGAGCGTGCCGTCCGCGCTGTAGACGCTGCGGTAAGTCTGCGCCTTGTAGCCGAGCTTTACGTCCGTCCACTTCTTGTCGAAGAAAAACCACGTGTTTGCAGTCATCTCGACATAGCTGCCGTCCGTATCCGTGCCCCAGAATTCCACGATGACGGAGGCGTTGTTCTCCGCCATATACGCCCGGATGCGCACGGGGTATTCGCGGTCGTTCACGAATTTGAACTCCGGTCCGCCCCAGCTCACCGTGGCGTCCAGTCCCGCGGGCAGGTAGCCGACCGGGAACATGTGGCAGGTGCGGGAGATGATCTTCAGGTTGGCGTAAAGCGCGCAGTAATAGACCTCGGAGCTCACCTGACAGATGCCGCCGCCGTATTCCTGCACGGTCTCGCCGCCGGAATAGGCCCCGGCGAGCATATAGCCGCGCTCCGGCGTGCGCTTGCCGAGCGCCGTGTTATAGGAAAACTCCTCCCCCGGCATCAGCACGATGCCGTCGATCGCCTCCGCCGCAAGGCGGACGTTGTTGAGTCTGCCCGCGCCGCTGCCCCAGAGCGAGGTTGTGGACTCGCTGAGCTTGTCGCGGAAAAGCAGCTCCTCCAGCTCCGCCGCCGTCACCTCCGGCTCGTCGAGCCGGAGCGGGATCTCCACGGTCTCGCCGTAGCCCGCGGCGTCCCAGAGGCGCTGCGCCGCCGCGACGTCGAAGCTGACGCCGACGGTCTCCGGCACGATCTCGCCCGTCTCCGGGTCGTAGTAGGCGTCGGCGCGCTCGGCGTAAACGGTGTCATAAACGCCCTGAAGGTCCAGTGCGGCGTCCGGCTCGATCTCCGCTTCATAGCGGAAGGCGCCGTAGTCCTGCTCCCGGAACGCGGCGGCGATCTGCGCGGTGAGCGCATCGCAGTCGATGGTGACGCCCTGCGCGCCCTTGACGACGGTGATGCTGTCCTCGCCGATGCGCAGCTCGTTTTCCAGCAGCGAGAGCCGCACCTCCCGCGCAGCGGCGTCCACCGCGGCGCGGATGGCTGCCTCGTCCACCGTGAACGCCGCCTCCGCGTCGAGGGCGAGCCCGCCGCCGAGCGCGCTTTGCAGATAGCCCAGCGCGTTTTCCATGGCGCTGCCGCCGCGCGGCGCGTCATAGGCGCGCTTCGCGAGCGCCTCCGGCTCCGCCGTGCAGACCTCGCCCGTGGTGAGCGTCAGCTCCACGCCGGCGGGAAGCTCCGCCGTTACGCTGCCCTCCGGCACCTCGCCGAAGCCGGCGTCGCGCAGCGCCTCCGCCGCCTCGTCGACCGTCATCCCGCCGAGGGCGACGCCCCCAAGGGAAACGTTCGGATAAACCTTGTCATAGCGCCCGGCGAGCACCACGCCCGCCGCAGCCGCGGAAAGCAGCACCGCCAGCACGACCAGGACCGTGATAAGCGCCAAGCGCCCGCGCCCCCGCGCGGCTTGAGTTGGGGTTTTCTTTGTCATAATAAGTCTCCAAAAAGAAAGAAAAAAAGCCTCGCAGAGTTTGCGGCGCGCACGCCGCAAATAAATTTCGATCATTTTTCGGCAGGGCGTGTACCTGCCGAAAAATACCGCTCAGCCCGCAAACGTGCGCCCCAAAGGGGCGTGCGCTGCGGCGGGCTGCATTCCCTTCAAATGAGAGCCCAGCGAAGCGGGTCTCATTTGACTCTGTAAAATATTTCGTCCCCCGCGGGGAGCTCGCCGCGCTCGGCGAAGAGGTCCATGCTGTCCACCCACGGGTTGCCGCTCAGCTTGTATTCGCCCTGCTTATCGAGCATCAGCCCGATGAGCATGTTGCTCAGCAGAAAGCCCGACGGTGTGAAATGCCAGCGTCCCGATTCCTCGACCGCCCAGCCCTTGCGCATAAACTCGCGCAGAAGCTCCTCCAGCGGGGCAAAATCGCTGCGGTAAAGGTTATGATACTCCTTCGCGGAGATGCCCCGCACCGTCCGCATTCCGAGCATCAGATACTCCGCGGCTCTGCCCAGCAGGTCGACCTTCTCGCACTCGGCAAGAATACTCTCCCCGCTCTGGACGCCGCTTATGTATTTTTGCAGGTCCTTTTCATAGCTGTAGCGCACGCCGCCGGCGCAGCTCGCCGCACCGGGACCGAAGCCCATGTAGTCCTGCAAAAGCCAGTATTTCAGATTGTGCTTCGACTCGAAGCCGGGCTTTGCGAAATTGCTGATCTCATACTGCCGGTAGCCGAAGCGTTCGAGCGTCTCGACAGTGTAGAGATACATGTCCGCCTGCTCGTCGTCGTCCGGCAATATGGGCGAGCCGGCATAGTCCCGCGCCATCGGCGTGCCGGGCTCCAGCTTCAGCCCGTAGCAGGAGAGATGGTCCGGTCCGAGCGCGAGCGCGCGGCCCAGCGTGTCGGTCCAGTCCGTGCGCGTCTGGCTCGGCAGACCGTAAATGAGGTCGAGACTGACGTTATCGAAGCCGGCGGCGCGCGCGTTTTTCACCGCCGCCTCCACCTGCTTCCAGTTATGGCGTCTGCCGATGAGCTTCAGGATCGCGTCGTTCGCCGACTGTGCGCCGATGGAGAGGCGGTTCACGCCCTCGCTGCGCAGCAGGACCAGATCGCGGCGGGTCACGCTGTCGGGGTTGACCTCCACCGTGACCTCCGCGGTCTTGTAGACGAGCGCGTCGCGCTTGAGCGCGTTGAAAATGTCGCAGATGCGCCGCGCGCCGTAATAGCTCGGCGTGCCGCCGCCGAAATAGACCGTGTCCGTATAGTATTCCCGCAGCTGCGGTCCCGCCTCGCGCAGATGCTGGAGCAGCGCGTTATGATAGCGCGGCATCAGCTTGTCGCAGCCCGCGAGCGAATAAAAGTCGCAGTAGCCGCACTTGCTGGCGCAGAAGGGAATGTGGATATAAATGCCGAGTGTTTTGTCCATGATCTGATCCGCTCCATGGTGTTGGGGTGGGGTGTGAGCCGCCTCCCCTGTGCAAGGGGAGGTGGCTGCCGCGCAGCGGCAGACGGAGGGGTTGTAAGCTTCCGAAATATCCAGGCTTGGCGTTTCCGGAGGCTTGGTAACAACCCCTCAGTCAGCCTTCGGCTGACAGCTCCCCTTACACAGGGGAGCCTTTAAATTGTGCCGCTCCGCGGCGTTTGATCAAAATAACGTGCACACCAGCTCCGCGTACTCCGCCGGGTTTTCCAGCGGGAGTCCCGCGATGAGCTTTGCCTGCGCGTAGAGCACCTTTGCGTAGCGCGCGGCGCGGTCGCGGTCTCCGGCGGCGTAAGCGGCGCGGAGCGCCTCGAACGCGGCGTGGGAGCCGTTGAGCTCCAGCACCTTCTTGGCGCGGGGCTTGTCCTCGTCCTTGCCGGGCAGGGCGCGGAAGTATTTTTCGACCTCCAGCGTGATCTCGCCCTCCGTGGTGAGGCAGACGGGGTGGGTCTTGAGCTTGTGGGAAAGGCGCACGGCGAACACCTCGTCGCCGAGGCTCTCCTTCACGAAGTCGAGCAGCGCCTGATTTTCCTCCGCCTTCTTCTCCGTGTCCGCCTTTTCGAGATCGGTCTCCAGACCGAGGTCCGCCGCGGCGCTGACGTTGCAGAACTTTTTGCCCTCATACTCGCCGAGCAGCTGCACGAGGAACTCGTCCACATCGTCGGTCATGTAGAGCAGCCCGAAGCCCGCGTCGCGCACCTGCTCCGTCTGGGGCAGCGCCGCGGCGAGCGCGGGGGTCTCCGCCGCCGCGTAGTAGATCATTTTCTGACTCTCCGGCATCTTTTTTGCATACTCGGCAAGACTCATAAGCTCCTCGCCGAAGGAGTTTGCAAACACGAGCAGGTCCTTCAGCTCGTCTTTTTTCATGCCGTAATCGGCGACGACGCCGTATTTGATCTGCAAGCCGAAGGCGCGCCAGAACTGCGTGTAAGCCTCCCGGTTTTCGTCGAGCAGCTTCCTGAGCTCCGCGCGGATCTTTTTCTCCAGATTCTGTGCGATGACGCGAAGCTGCCGGTCGTGCTGCAAAATTTCGCGGGAAATATTGAGCGAGAGGTCCGGCGAATCGACGACGCCGCGGACGAAGCGGAAGCAGTCCGGCAGCAGGTCGGCGCACTTATCCATGATCATCACGCCGCTGCTGTAAAGCTGGAGCCCCGGCTGATAGTCGCGGCTGTAAAAATCGTAGGGCGCCTTCGCCGGGATGAAGAGCATCGCCTTATAGGTAACGGCGCCCTCCGCGTTCACGCGGATGACCGCGAGGGGCTCCTCCGTGTCGTGGAATTTTTCCTTGTAAAACGCCTTGCAGTCGTCGTCGCTGACGTCAGACTTGCTGCGCTGCCAGATGGGGACCATGGAGTTCACGGTCTCCTCCGCCAAGGTGCTGACGAACTCGGTCTTGGGCTTGCCGTCGTCGCCCAGCTCGCCGGTCTCCTTCTGCTCATAGTGCTCGACGTCCATGACGATGGGCCAGCGAACATAGTCGGAGTATTTCTTCACAAGCTCCTTCAGGCGCCAGCTCTCCAGATACTCGCCGTAGTGCTCCTCCTCCGTGTCGGGCTTCAAGTGCATAATGACGTCCGTGCCCGCCGCGGCGCGCTCGCCGTCGCCGACGGTATAGCCGTCCGCGCCGGTGCTCTCCCAGACGCTCGCGGTCTCCTCGCCGTATTTGCGGGAGACAACGGTCACCTTGTCCGCGACCATAAACGCGCTGTAAAACCCGACGCCGAACTGTCCGATGATGTCCACGTCCGCGCGGGTCTTGTCCTCTGCGTCCATATCGTGCTTGAACTGGAACGAGCCGCTGCGCGCGATGACGCCGAGGTTCTGCTCCATCTCCTCGCGCGTCATGCCGATGCCGTTGTCGCTGACGGTGAGCGTCCGGGCGTCGCGGTCCGCCGTGAGGCGGATGCGGAAGTCGCCGCGCTCTAGGCCCACGCCGTCGTCCGTGAGGGACAGGTAGCAGAGCTTGTCGATCGCGTCGGACGCGTTGGAGATGATCTCGCGCAGGAAAATCTCCTTATGGGTATAAATGGAGTTGATCATCAGGTCGAGCAGCCGCTTGCTCTCGGCCTTGAACTGTTTCTTTGCCATTTCGATTTTTCGCCTCCGTGAAAAGTTGGGTTCCTTTTACTTTAACTTTACCATCGCTTAACAAGAGCACGCGCGGTTTTGGCGTTCCCGGCGGCGCTCATGCTGCGTCGTCAGCCTTGGAAATACGAGAAGTATTCCCTGCGGCTGATTTCTTGCCTGAGCACCGCCGGGAGCGCCAAAACTGCTTCGCACCTGGCAGCGCTGGATTTTCGAGTGATTTTCGGCTTTTGAGGCGCAGGCGGGCTTTTCGCCCGTCAAGCCGAAAAGGGCGAAAAGCGCCGGAAAGACGCGCTGTCAGGCGTGCGTGCTCTTGTTAACCGATGGTATTATTATACCATCTTTTCTGCGCTTTTCAAGGGGGAGTGTTTGGGACAAATCCCCCTTTTCTTTTCGCCCGCGGCGTGGTATAGTGGAGAAAAATCGTGCTCACCGGAGGATAACGCCATGGACTGGGAAACGCTGAAAACCGAATGTCTCGCCTGCCGGCGCTGCGGGCTCTGCGAAACGCGCACGAACGTTGTGTTCGGCGTCGGAAAGCCGGATGCCGAGGTGCTCTTCATCGGCGAGGGCCCCGGCGAGCAGGAGGACCTGCTGGGCGAGCCCTTCGTCGGCCGCGCGGGTAAGCTGCTCGACGACATGCTGGAGCTCATCGATCTCGACCGCAGCAAGGTCTACATCGCGAACATGGTGAAATGCCGCCCCCCGAAAAACCGCGACCCGCTCAATATCGAGCAGGAGGCATGCAGCAAGTGGCTGAAAGCCCAGATCGCGCTCATCCGCCCGAAGATCATCGTCTGCCTCGGCCGCATCGCCGCCATGACCTACATCCGCGAGGACTTCAAGATCACGAAGGAGCATGGTCAGTGGACCATCAAAGACGGCATCATGACCATGGCGCTCTTCCACCCCGCCGCCCTCCTCCGCGACCCCCGCCGCCGCCCGGAGACCTTTGAGGATCTGAAGGTGCTCCAGAAGGCGATTCGCGACTACTGCACAGATACGTATTAATGAGACGAAGCCGCGCAATTTAAAGGCCTCCCTGTGCAAGGGAGGCTGTCACGGCGCAGCCGTGACTGGAGGGTTGTAAGCTTCCGGGAGTACCGAGCTTGGCGTTTGCGGAAGCTTGGTAACAACCACTCAGGCGCTTCGCGCCAGCTCCCCTTGCACAGGGGAGCCCTTAAACTCCCTGCCAAACCCATTCAAAACCATTCACGAGGTAAAATCCATCATGCTCTCCTTTCATCCCCTCAGTCTTGCCGACAAGTCCTGGATTGACCGGCATGTGTTTGAGGAAAACTCCCGCTCCGCGGACTTCAGCTTCGGCAATATGTTCCTCTGGGACGGACGCTACCGCCAGATGGTGGCGGACGACGACTGCCACCTTGTGACGCTCTGCTGCGCCTATGAGCACCCGGTGTTCCCCTTTCCCATCGGCTGCGGCGACCTCGCGCCCGTCATCGCCGACATGCGCGATTGGGCGGCGGCAAACGGCTTTCCGCTCGTCATCAAGGGGCTGGAGGAGCGCCATGTCGCGCTCGTAAATGAGCTGTTCCCCGGCTCCTTCGACTGCACGGAGGACCGCGACTACGCCGACTATCTCTATTCCGCGGACAAACTCATCTCCCTCGCCGGGAAAAAGCTCCACGGCAAGCGCAACCACATCAACCGCTTCACCGCCGAGCACGACTGGTCCTTCCGCGAGCTGACGCCGGAGCTGTTTCCGGACTGTCTCGCGCTGCTGGCACGCTGGGCGGAGGACGCGGACAACGCCGCCGGCACCGTGGACGGCGAGCACGCCGCCATCGCGCGCGCGTTCGAACACTACGGCGCACTGGACCTGCTTGGCGGTGCGCTCTTTGCCGAGGGCGAGCTCGTGGGCTTCACCGTCGGCGAGAAGATCAGCGCCGACACCTTCGACGTCCACTTTGAAAAAGCGCGCGCGGATCTGAACGGCGCTTACCCGACGGTCAACCGAGAGTTCGTGAAGCTCGTGCGCGAGCGGCATCCGGAGATCGCCTACATCAACCGCGAGGACGATATGGGGCTCGAAAACCTGCGGAAAAGCAAGGAGAGCTACGACCCGGATATTCTGCTGCGCAAGTTCACCGTCCGCTGGAGGGAGACGGCATGAGCGCTTTCACCCTCCGCCCGGCGCGCAGCGCGGACGCGGACGCCATCCTCGACTGCTGGCGCGGCTCCTTCGGCGACGGGGAGGAATTCATCCTCGACTTTTTCGCCTCCGCGGACCCGCTGCGCCACGCTGTCGCGGCGGAGGCGGACGGGCGCGTCCGCTCCGTGATGTTCGCCTTCGACGGGCTCGACTTCGGCGGCGTGCGCGCGAGCTATCTCTACGCGCTCTGCACCCACCCGGACTTCCGCCGCCGCGGGATGGGCGGCGCGGTCGTGGCGCAGCTTATGCGGGAGTGTCTCGACGCCGGGGCGGAGCTCGTCTGCCTCTCGCCCGCGGGCGCGGGGCTGGAGCGCTGGTACTGCGATACGCGCGGCTTTCGCCCGCTCCAGCGCGCGCGGGACGAGCTGCTCGAAAAAGAGCCGCCGCACGACGGCGCGAGCTGCGTCATCATCCCCGCCGCGGATTACGCCCGGCTGCGCCGCACCGCCGTGAACGTCACGCCCCAGCTCCTCGCCGCGCAGGAGACGCTCTACCGTCACTACGGCGGCGTGATGCTGCGCGCGGAGATCGACGGCGAGACTGTGCTCGCCTGCGCCGAGCCGCGCGGGGACGCTATTTTGCTGCGCGACCTCGTCTGCCCGCCGGCGCTCCGCCGCCGCGCCGCGGCGGTCGTCTCCGCCCATCTCTGGAACAAGGACGTCTTCCTCCGCAGCACCGGCGGCGCGGGCGAGGCGCTCATAGCTTTAAGTCCGACCGGCGCTTACCCCCCCTGCCTCGCGGACGAGCCCTTTCCCTTCACGCTCGGTTAGAAAAAAGCGAAAAACTTTTTGGGATTTAAAACTTTTGTAATATTTTCGCTCTTTCTTTTGTAATAAATCCCCGTTAATATAATACTTGCAAGAGACAGTTCTATCTTTTTCATTTTGTCCTCATCCCGTAAAAGACGACCCGGCAGTGAGAGCTGCCGGGTTTGTCTTTTTTAATTCAACCGAGGCCCGCCGAAGGCGCCAGTCCTTTAGGGCGGACGCGAACTTAAGCGAGGCTTCTTTTCCCCTGTCCATCCGCGGCTATGGTCGAAAAAAGTCGATATGTCTTTTCTGTAAACTTTGTCAAAACCCCTTCCATTTTGGCAAAAGTCTGTTATAGTACAACAGAGAAATATTTTGCAAATAGTGGACATTCCCGCGGGAATAAGCTTTTTTGTCCCCGCAAATCATATTGTCCGGAGGATTTCTTTATGGACGAACAACAACCCCTGTTTGCTTCGCTGAGCCGGGACCCGATGCTCTATGTCGAGGCGGGCAGGATCACCTACTGCAACGAAGCCCTGCGCAGCCTGCTGCCGGAGCTCCAGCCCGGCACGCCGGCGGAGGAGCTGCTGCCGGCGGCGCTTCTGGACGGAGATGCCGGACGCATCAGCACCGCGGTGGAGCTGGCGGGGCGCGAATACAGCGCGCTCGCACAGCGCGGCGCCGACGGCGGCATCGCCGTCGTCCTCACCCCCGCCGCCCCCGAACGCGGCACATTTCTGTCGGACGGCGCGCTCGGCTGCATGAAAGCCATGCTCTTCAACATCGAGCTCGCCGCCGGCGCGATCAACGAGGAGCTGCCGGAGGGTCCCGGCTTTGCGCAGGCGCGCGAGTATCTCTCCGCGATGCGCCACAGCTATTACGCCCTCGGCCGCCAGCTCGCCGATCTGGAGACCGCCATGCTCATGCAGGCGGGCGTGGACTTCCTCTGCATCGACAAGGCGGACCTTGTTGAGCTCTGCGAATCCCTCACCTCGACCGTCAGCCTCCTGACCTCGGAGCGCTGCGCCAAGGTGGAATTTCTGACGGACCTCGACAGCCTGCCCGCCTGTGTGGACGGCACCCGCGTGGAGCGTTTGCTGCTCAATCTGCTGAGCAACAGTCTGAACGCCACCCCGAAGGACGGTCATATCCGCGTCGTGCTCAGCCGCGCGGGAGAAAACGCGGTGATCTCCGTGGATGACACCGGCGGCGGCATCCCCGAAGGCGTGATGCAGAACCTTTTCGCGCGCTATGACCAGTGCATCGACCCGGACCGCCCCCAGCCGCTCAGCGCCGGACTCGGTCTGACCGTCGCCCGCGGACTCGCCGAGGCGCACGGCGGCGCGCTTGTGCTCGAAAGCCGCGACGGGAAGGGCACGACCGCCCGCGTCAGTTTCCCGCTCGACCGCCGCTCCGCGCTCCTCGAATGCCGCCGCAGCGGACCGAGCCGCGCCGGGATGCCCCTCATTCTCTCCGAGCTCGCCGACGTGGTCGATATCGAGTATTACGACCCGGAATATATCTGAAAATCAACCGGGACCCGCTGCGCTGGGCTCCCGGTTGAAGGGAAAACGCTCCACTCAGCGCACTCGCCTTCGGCGAGCACGTTCCTTCCGCGCAGAGTATTTTTCGGCAGGTACACGCCCTGCCGAAAAATGATTTAACTTTATTTGCGGCGTGCGCGCCGCAAACTCTGCGAGGCTTTTTTTGCCTTTTTGCCCGCCCTGCCTTTCGGCAGGGCGGGCTTTTTTTCTTCCCTTATCCGCGAAGGCGTGGTATAATTGCCGCGTATCCATATTCCCAAAGGAGGCTATCGACCTATGTCGGAGCGCAGCAGCGGCATTTTGCTGCCGGTTTATGCCCTTCCCGCGCCGCATGGCGTGGGCACGATGGGGCGTGCCGCGTTTGAGTTTATCGACTTTCTTGCCGCGGCGGGTCAGCGCTGGTGGCAGATCCTGCCCATCGGACCGACGGGCTACGGCGACTCGCCCTACCAGAGCTTTTCCACCTTTGCGGGCAACCCCTATTTCATCGACCTCGACCTGCTGGAAGCCGACGGGCTGCTGACCGCGGCGGAGATCGCGGCGGCGGAGGTGCCGGACTTGGCGCGCGTAGACTACGGCGCGCTTTACCGCACACGCCCGCCCCTGCTCCGCCGCGCGGCGGAGCGTCTGCTCGCGCGGGAGCCGGGCGCGGCGGAGGCGTTCGCCGCGGCGCAGCCGTGGGTCGGCGACTGGGCGCTTTTTTCCGCGCTGAAGACCCACTTCGGCGGCGCGGCGTGGACCGACTGGCAGGAGGACATCCGCCTGCGGCAGCCGGAGGCGCTCGCGCGTTACCGCGCCCTGCTCGCGCGGGAGACCGCGCTGGAAACGGCGGTGCAGCTGCTTTTCGACCGCCAGTGGACCGCCCTGCGCGCCTACGCAGCGGAAAAGGGCGTTCAAATTCTCGGCGACCTGCCTTTTTACGTCGCGCCGGACTCCGCCGACGTCTGGGCGGAGCCGCAGTTTTTCGCGCTCGACGCGCAGGGGCGCAGCACCGCCGTCGCCGGCGTTCCGCCGGACTATTTCAGCGCCGACGGTCAGCTCTGGGGCAACCCGCTCTACGACTGGGACGCGATGGCGGCGGACGGCTACGGCTGGTGGATCCGCCGCATCGCGGGCGCACAGCGCCGCTTCGACGCGGTGCGCATCGACCATTTCCGCGGCTTTGCGCGCTACTGGGCGGTCCCCGCCGGGGCGGAGAGCGCGCGGGAGGGCGCGTGGCTGCCCGGTCCCGGCATGGCGCTGCTCGGCGTGCTGAACGGCTGGTTTCCGGAGCTGAAGTTCATCGCGGAGGACCTCGGCGTGCTGACGCCGGAGGTACTGGAGCTGCGGGAAGCGTGCGGCTGGCCGGGCATGCGCGTGCTGCAATTTGCCTTCGATCCGGAGGGCGACGGGGCGTATCTGCCCCACAGCTATGACCGAAGCTGCCTCTGCTGCACCGGCACCCACGACAACACGACGCTTGCCGCATGGGTCGGCGAGGTGTCCGGCCGCGAGCGCGCGTTCGCCCAGCGCTATCTCGGCGTTCCGGCGCACCGGCTGCGCGAGGCGGTGCTGCGCGCGGGGCTCGGCTCCGTCGCGGAATACTTTTTTGCGCAGATGCAGGACTATCTCGCCCTCGGCGCCGCGGCGCGGACCAACACACCCGGCACGGCGCAGGGCAACTGGCAATGGCGGCTCGCGCCGGGCGAGCTCACGGCGGCAAAGGCGGCGGAGATCGCCGCGCTGACCGCGCTTTACAGCCGGAGCGTTCCGGCAGAAACGGAGGAGACGAAATGACAAACGAACCGACGCTCGTCGTCATGGCTGCCGGCATGGGCAGTCGCTTCGGCGGGCTCAAGCAGCTCATGCCCGTCGACGACGCGGGGCACCCCATTTTGGATTTTTCCATCTACGACGCTTACCGTGCCGGCTTCCGCCGCGCGGTGTTCATTATCAAGCGTGCGCTGGAGTCCGATTTCCGCGCCGCCGTCGGCGACCGGATCGCGAAGACGATGCGCGTGGACTATGTATTTCAGGAGCTCGGCGATCTTCCGGCGGGCTTCGCGGTCCCGACCGGGCGCGAAAAGCCGTGGGGCACGGGTCACGCCGTCGCCTGCTGCCGCGGCGCGGTGGACGGTCCCTTCGCCGTCATCAACGCCGACGATTTTTACGGTGCGGGCGCGTTTGGAGCGGCATACGATTTCCTCACCGCGCCGCGCCGCGCGGGTGAGAGCGCCATGGTCGGCTACCGTCTGCGCAACACGGTGACGGAAAACGGCAGCGTCTCCCGCGGCATCTGCGCCGTGGAAAACGGGCTGCTCGTCTCCGTCACGGAGCGCACGCAGATCGAGCAGCGCGGCGACGCCGCGGTCTATATCGAAAACGGCGCGGAGCACCCGCTCACGGGCGATGAGACCGTCAGCATGAACTTTTTCGCCTTCGGACCGGAGATGCTCGATGGGCTCTGGACGCGCTTCCCCGCGTTTCTGGCGCAGAATCTGCCCGAAAACCCGCTGAAATGCGAGTATTATCTCCCCAGCGTCGTCACCGCGGTCCTGAATGAGCGCCGCGGCAGCGTCCGCGTCCTGAACTGCGACGAGGTATGGCACGGCGTGACTTACCGCGCCGACCTCCCCGCCGTAAAGTCCGCCATCGCGGACTTAAAGCGCGCGGGGGTGTACCCGGAGGAGTTCTGAGGGGAAACTTAAATGGTGTTTCTCGCCCCCAAGGGCGAGGGGTTAAAATAGGTTTCGCGCCGTGTGCGGCGCGAGGATTAAATTTGTTTCGCGTCCGGGGGACGCGACCTTCTTTCCCCCTGTGGGGAAAGAAGGCAAAGGCACAGTTAAGGAGGGACCCTTTCGATTGGGTCCCTCCTTAACAATCCTCCTCCTAAACGACCAAGGGGGTCTGACGACCCCCTTGGAACCCCGGCACCAGCGTTTTAACTAACACGGAAACGCCGCGATTTTAAAGGCCTCCCTGTGC
>CAVCTM010000048.1:0-15835 GCA_963605115.1 Pseudobutyrivibrio sp.
TCGAAAGGGTTTTCCTTCTGACCGCGCCTTTGCTTACTTTCCCCGCGAGGGGCAAAGTAAGTCGCGTCCCGCGGACGCGAAACATATTAAATTATAGCGCCCGCAGGCGCGTTCAGAAATTCCCCTTGCATCCGGTTATAAAACAAGCTATAATCCAACCGTATGGTTCTGTTTCGACAATATCATGTAGCCAAATGGTAACATTTCGCTGAGGTGATTTTATGCACTTTCAGCGAATTGAAGACATGAGAACGGACCATGATTATACACAGCAGTTCGTTGCGGACTATCTCTGCATGCATGTCGGTGTTTACCGGCGATATGAAAAAGGGACGCGCGAGATCCCGGTTTGGGCTCTCATCAAGCTCGCCTCCCTTTATGGCTGCACGACCGACTATCTCCTTGGGCTGACGGACCGGCGCGATGCGTAAGCTGACTCTTTGCGCGGCAGGCTTCGCGCTCTCGCTCGTGCTGGCGAACTATCTGCTTCCGGCGAACTGGCTGCTTCCGGCGGCGGGCGGGGCGATCGCGCTTGCGGCGCTGGCGCTGCTGCTCCGGCGGGAGCGGCTGCGGCGCTCGCTTCTGATCGGGCTGCTCGCCGCGGCGGTGGGCTTCGGCTGGTTCTGGGGCTACGGGGAGCTTATGTTTTCCCCGGCGGAGGCGCTCGCGGGCGAACGGCGGACGGTCTCGGCGCGCGTGGTCGAATACCCCGACATTGCGGAGGACTTTTCCAGCGTTGTCGTGCGCGTGACGGACCCGGCGCTGCCGCGGGTGAAGCTGCTCGTTTATGACTACGCCGCCGGGATGGGCGAGCTGCGCCCCGGCGACACGGTGGAGCTGCCGCTGAAGCTCAAGAGCGCCGGGGTCCGCTACGGGCTCGAAACGGACTATTACCGCGCGAAAAACATCGCCCTGCGCGCCACGCTGGACGGGGACTATGCCGTGACCGGGCGCGTCGGCTGGGCGTGGCTCTATTTTCCCCAGACGCTCGCCCGCGTGATCGGCGCGCAGACGCTGGAGAGCTTCCCGGACGACGTGGCGCCGCTCATGAAGGCGATACTGACCGGCGACAAAACGGAGTATTACGAGGACGACGCCCTCTGCACCGCGATGAGCACGGCGGGCTTTGTCCACATCGTCGCCGTCAGCGGCATGCACGTCGGCTTCCTCGCCGCCATGCTGCGCATGCTGACCGGGCGGCGGCGCATTTCCGCCCTGCTCGGCATCCCGACGATCGTCGTGTTCATGGCGATGGCGGGCTTCACGCCGAGCGTCGTGCGCGCAGGCTTTATGCAGATCGTTTTGCTGCTCGCCCCGCTCCTGCGGCGGGAAAACGACGCGCTGACGAGTCTGTCCGCCGCGCTGCTGCTCCTTCTGCTGCTGAACCCCGCGGCGATCGCGAGCGTGAGCTTGCAGCTCTCCTTCGCGGCGATGCTGGGGCTCGTGCTCCTGACACCGAAGATCTACGACCTGCTGACGCGCGACGCGACGGGCGCCTGGCGTCTGCCCGACGGCTGGCGCGGGCGCGTGCTGAAGCTGCTTTGCAGCGCGCTCGCCGCCTCGCTCGGCGCGACGGTGTTTTCCACGCCGCTCGCCGCGATCCACTTCGGCTATATGCCGCTTTACGCGGTGCTGACGAACCTGCTCTGCCTCTGGGCGATGTCCACGGCGTTTATGGCGGGCTACTATGTCTGCCTGCTCGGACTGCTCTGGGCGCCGCTGGGAGTCGCGGCGGGCTGGGTCGTCGGCTGGCTGCCGCGCTATACCATCGCGGTGGTGAAGCTCATCGCGCGTCTGCCGATGGCGGCGGTGTTCACGCGCTCCGGTCCCGGCGGCTGGTGGCTGCTCGGCGTTTACATCGTGTTCGCCGTGTTCGTCATCCGGAGCCGCAATGGGCGCTTCCGCCCGATACTGCCGACCTGCATCGCGCTCTCCTCGCTCATCCTCATCACGTTTCTCACCTATCGTCCGCCGGAGACCGGCGTGCTGGAGCTCGCCGCCATCGACGTTGGGCAGGGTCAGAGCATCGCCGCGATGACGGACGCCGGGACCGTGCTCATCGACTGCGGCGGCATCGGCGAGGGCAATGCCGGAGACGCGGCGGCGGAATTTCTGCTGCAAAACGGCGCCCAGCGCGTGGACGCGCTGCTCGTCACCCATTTCCACGCCGACCACGTAAACGGCGTCGAGCGCCTGCTCGCGCGGCTGGACGTGGAGCAGCTCGTCTACGCCGCCGGCTGCGAGCAAACGGGGTATATGGACGACATTCTGGACGCCTGCGCCGATGCCGGGGTGACAGCTTATGCCATCGACCGCGACACGGTGCTCGCCCTCGGCTCTCTGGAGCTGACGCTTTTCGCGCCAGCCGCCGTCGGCGGCGTCAACGAGCGCTGCATGATGGTCTACGGCGACTGGGGCGACTATGAGTTTCTCGTCACGGGCGACGCGCCCGCGAGGGTCGAGCGCGCGCTCATCGCCAGCCACGACCTCGGCGATATGGAGCTGCTCGTCGTGGGGCACCACGGCAGCCGCTACTCGACGGACGAGGCGCTGCTGGACGACATCACGCCGGAAACGGCGCTCATCTCCGTCGGCGCGGGCAACACTTACGGCCATCCGACGCAGGAGGTCTTAGACCGCCTCGAAGAGCGCGGCATCGAGGTCCGCCGCACGGACGAGAGCGGCACGATCATCATCAAAGTGGAGAAATAACAGGCTATGGCGAAGAAAAAAACCGAATTTAATTATTCCGCCGCCGTCAACGCCCTGCGTCAGAGCGGTCCGGCGCGCGTTTACCTGCTCTACGGACCGGAGGACTATCTGCGCGAGTACTACCTGACAGAGCTGAAAAAGCTCTGCGTGCCGGAGGAGAACGAGTTCAGCCTCCACCGGCTGGACGGTCAGACGATGACGCTCTCCGCGCTTGCCGAGGCGGTGGAAGCGATGCCGTTTTTCACGGAGCGGACGCTCGTGGAGGTGCGGGACTATGACCTCAACCGCTGCCGCGATGCCGACTGCGAGCGGCTGAAGGCGATCCTGGCGGACATTCCCGACTACTGCACGCTCGTCTTCGTGCAAAGCGTGCTCGCGGAGCCGGACGGCAGGCTCGCCGCGGTGAAGGCGGTAAAAAAAGCCGGGACCGCCATCGAGTTCACGGAGCAGGACGCCGGGATGCTGACCGGCTGGGTCCGCAAGCGCTTCGCGGCGCAGGGCAAGGCGATCGAGCGGAGCGACGCGGAGTATCTGCTCTTCTTAAGCGGCAGCCGCATGAGCGCGCTCATCCCGGAGATCGAAAAGATCGCCGCCCACGCCGCGGGCGGCGCCGTCACCCGCGCGGACATCGACGCGGCGGCAAGCCGCGTTCCGGAGGCGGAGGTCTGGACGCTCACGGACCTGATGAGCCAGCGGAAGTTCGACGCGGCGGCGGCGCTGCTCGGCGACCTGCTCGGCAACAAGGACAACCACCCGATTTTCTTAAACGCCCTCATCGGCAGGCAGCTGCGCCAGCTTTACGCCCTGCGCTGCGGGCTGGACGCCGGGCGCTCCCGGCGCGACGTCAAGGAGCTCTGCGGCGTGAGCTATGACTTTGTGTTCGACAAGCTCTCCGCCGCGGCAAAGAGCTATTCCGCGGAGACGCTCGCGGCGCTCGTCGCGCTCTCGGCGGAGTATGACTTCCGCATGAAGGGCGGCGACAGCAAAGCCGACCCCGCGGCGCTGCTGCGCGAGCTGTTCGCCCGCATCGCGGCGGCAAAGTGAGGCGCGGCGGTATGGTCAGCGTGAAGGAGGTCCTCGTCGTGGAGGGCCGCTACGACAAGAACACCCTCAGCCAGATCGTGGACGCCACGATCGTCTGCACGGACGGGTTCTCCATCTTCCGCGCACCGGAGCGGCAGGAGATGCTCCGCCGCCTCGCCGCGCGCCGCGGGCTCATCATCCTGACGGACTCCGACGGCGCGGGGCGCGTCATCCGCGGATTTCTGAACGGGATCGTGGACCCGAAATACGTCAAAAACGCCTTCATCCCGGACGTTCCCGGCAAGGAGCGGCGCAAGACCGCGCCGAGCAAGGAGGGCAAGCTCGGCGTCGAGGGCATGGAGCCGGAGGTGCTCTTGAATGCCCTGCGCGCCGCAGGCGCGACGATAGACGGCGAGCGCGCGCACTACGGCGCGGGCATCACCGCGGCGGACCTCTACCGTCTCGGACTCAGCGGCGGCAAATCCAGCCGCGAAAAGCGCCGCGCCCTCCAGCGGACCTTAGCCCTCCCGGAGGGTCTCTCATCAAAGCAGCTTTTGCAGGTGCTGAACGTGATCGTAACGAAGGAGGAGCTGGAGAGGTTATGTAAACCGAATGCGCTATGATTCCGGCTGGTTTCCCGGCTTCCCCTCTTTCGCGCACAGGCTCTTGCAATTGCGGTAAAATACCGCTATAATGGGCATAATGCAGGAGAAAGGGGACAGTGATTGTGGAAACCAATGGACTTATTCGACAGGATGCATTGGATGCGCTGTCCTATCGCTCCGCTCTGGGGCAGAGTTTAAAACAGATCTCTCTGCGACAAACTCCGCTGGAAATGATCTTGCAGGATATCGCTCAATACCGCGAAAGCTATATCAATACCCTGATTTTGGAAAATCTCATCGGATCACGGTTTAAGAGCGACGACTCCATCTTGCGGAAATATGAGAAAACGCTGCGTACCGGCGGTGGATTCAAGCAATGCTTTAATGACGTGCTCGGATTTCGTTTAAGGCTCGAAGCATATCCCGCCAAGTTCCCTGACTATTTTCGGGTGGTCGACCTAAGGCATGGGAAACAAATAGACGACGGGTATCGGGCGATCCACCTGTATTATCAAAGAGATAGTTACTCCTACCCCATCGAAGTCCAGCTTTGGTGTGGTCAGGACTATTGGTTCAACACTTGGAGTCATCGTTATATATACAAGTACCATTCCTCCAAGATTGGAAGAATCTTATATCAGGAATACAACGCAGGAAAGATAACGACGGAACAGGAATTTCGGGAGAGCATGATAAGCGAGGTGCAGAAGCATGGGGGATAAAACGATTTATGTTGTGGCAAAGGTCTTTGACCGGCAGGGCTGTCTTGCTTATCGCTGCAAAACGCCGCGCGAGGCCAGATGTCTGCCCGGCACGCTGGAATCGCTCAGGGCGGAAGGTGTGCAGATCGTCATTCTGGACAGCCCTGAGCTTTACTCGGAGTATGCACCTTACTGCTATATCGAAGACATGAAGGAATTTATCGACAAGGTCTGTGCGTTAAATCGCGTTGCCTAAGCAGCCCCCCGCCTTTTTCACACCCCGTGATCGAGCAGCAGCGCGACACCGACGACGCCGAGCAGCAGCACGCCGGCGGGGGGTTGCAGGAGGGCTTCGGCGAGGTGGGGGTGGGCTCCGGCGGCGTAGAGAACGCAGGAGGCTGCCAGCATCGCGGCGGCGAGCGCCAGCACAGCGCGCAGAAACACATAAGCTCCGCGCGGCATTTTTTCAATGCCGCGCTTTAATTTTTTCAGGGACATTTTTTCTCCTCCCGGCGCGGTTTTCTCCATCTTAACCGCAAGACGGAGGGTACGGCAAGACGTAAATGCTGGAAAAGCACAAAATATGTATGAAAAATATCTTGCCATATCTTGTGTCAGGTGGTAAAATTCAGACACAAATGATTTTATTTTGGAGGAAACAGCAGCTATGAAATGCCCGTTTTGCGGATACACCGACAGCAAGGTCATCGACTCCCGCCCCGCCGAGGACGGCACCACCATCCGCCGCCGCCGCGAGTGTCTCGACTGCCAGAAGCGCTTCACGACCTACGAGGTCATCGAGCGCATGCCGCTCATGGTCATCAAGCGCGACGGCAGCCGCGAGAGCTTTGACCGCGTGAAGATCATCAACGGCGTCGTCCGCGCCTGCGAAAAGCGCCCCGTCACGATGGCGCAGATCGAGGGCGTCGCCGACGAGATCGAGCAGGAGCTCCGCGGCAGGCTCGAAAGCGAGGTCAAGACCGAGAAGATCGGCGAGATGGTCATGCTCCGCCTGAAAAATCTCGATGAGGTGGCATACGTCCGCTTTGCGAGCGTTTACCGCTCCTTCAAGGACATCAACACCTTTATGGAGGAGCTGACGAAGCTGCTCGGCGACAAGAAGTGAACGTACATACCGGGAAACGACAGGAGGTTTTCGCGATGAAACGCTTTCTTTCTCTCATTCTGGCGCTGCTGCTCTGCGCTGCGCTCGCCGCCCCCGCTCTCGCGGCGGGAGATGCGGACCTCGCCGCGGCGCAGGACTTGAACGCCCTCGGACTTTTCGCCGGCAAGGGCACGCTTGCCGACGGCACGCCCGACTTTGCCCTCGGCGACAAGATGAACCGGATGGAGGCGGTCACGATGCTCGTGCGTCTGCTCGGCGCGGAGCAGACCGCGCTCGCGGAGAAAAATGCCCACCCCTTTACGGACGTTTCCGCGTGGGCGGACCCCTACGTCGGCTATGCTTATGTCAATAAGCTGACCCTTGGTCAGGGCGGCGGCAAGTTCGGCGGGGCGGACACCGTGAACGCCCAGCAGTTTGCCACCTTCGTCCTCCGCGCGCTGGGCTACAGCACAGAGAGGGATTTTGACTACAGCGCGGCGGAGTCCTTCGCCGCGGAAGCCGGTCTCGCCGTGGAGCAGGGCGAGTTTGACCGCGGCAGCGCCGCGGCGCTCTCCCGCAGCGCGCTGGGCGCCGCCCTCGCCGGGCAGGAAAAGACCCTCGCCGCCTCGCTCGCCGCGTCCGGCGCGGTGGACGCCGCCGTCTGTGCGGAGCTGGACATCCCGATGGAGGTCAGAAAGCCGGAGGTCCCGGCGTTTGAAAGCGGCGAATTTGCGCTCACGGACAGCGCGCTCAGCGCCGACGCGCTGCTGGAGCGCCTGCCGAACGCCAAGTGGGTCATCAGCTCCAACGGCAACGTGGACTATTACATGATGAATCGCGCCGAATCGGAGCTGCCGCGCCGCTCACTGGCGGCTTATGCGGACTCTGTCGCCGCCTATCTCGCAGACCGCGCGCCGGACAGCGCCAGCACCCTCCGCGCCGGCGGCAGCGTGAAGCTCCGGCTCGATCAGGGCAGCGACGCCTTCGTTTTCGTGCTGGACGCGGATTGCGCTCTGCTCGCGTGGGGACAGTGCTGCGGCGCGGACACCGCCGTGACGCTCACCGCCCCGGCGTTTGACGCCGCCGCACCGCTCGCCATGCTGCGCGAGGCGATCACCGCCTCACTGGAGGCGAAGGAGCTGCCCTGCACCCAGACGGAACCGGATGAGTACGGCATTTTCCGCGTCTACCCCGCCGGACTCGGCGAGGCGCGCTACTATGCGGCCTTTGTCGACGGCACCATGGACGAGGAGAGCATCCGCGCGACCATCGTCAGCGCCGTGGCGGACATTCTGTTTGTCCAGAAGGTCGGCTGGATCGACGAGAACGGCAGCTTCATCCCGATGTATTACGGCGAAATGTGCCTTGAGCGCGACGATACCGGCACCTACGCCCCCGCCTCGGGCAGCGGCACCAAGCTGTATCTTTTCTACGGCGACGACGGCGTGATCGAGAGCTACTGCGTGTTCGATGCGTAAGAAAAACGAATCTCCCCCGCGTTTATGCGGGGGAGATTTTTGCTTAAAACCGTCTTGCAAAAGCCCGCGCCGGGTGCTACAATACGGTCGAAAACCCGTGCTCCGGGGCAACACGCCGTCTGTTTGCTCAGGCGGTTCTTTCCGGGACGTTGGTTAGATTAAGCTAACTCAGGGCTTGAAAGAAGCTTTTGCAATGAAGGAAAGCTATCTGACGCTGGATTTCCGGAAGACCGTCGCGGAGCAGTTTCCGGCGGAGGCGGAGCGGCTGAACACCGCGTTTGATGCGCGCCTTGGGGCGCTGCGGGCGGACGTGGAGCGGCGGGCGCGGGGCGAGGAGAAGCGCTTTGTCCGCCTGCTCGCCGCGCGGAAAAGTGCGGCGTGACGCGGGAACAAAAAAGCGCCGCTCCGGAACCAGTCCCGGAACGGCGCTTTTTGTTTTTCTCAGCCCGGCAAGTGCGGGTCTCAATCATCCGGATCGTCCCAGTCCTCGTCCGGTTCCTCAACATAGTCCCTCACGAAGCGCTCCCAGAGCCATTCGGGACCGAGCTCCAGAACCATAAGGAGCAGATCCTGCGCCTCCCTGCGTTTCAGGCGGCGCACATATTTTTCCACCCTGCCGGGAAGCTCCGCCTGATAGTCCTCCCACTCCCGCTGCGCCTTCTGGACGTCGTCATAAAACTTCACCGCTTCCTCCGGGAATGCCTCGAAAAACGCCGCCACCATGTGCTTGCAGACGATCCTTCTCCCGGCGGCGTGCGGGCAGTCGCAGGTCGAGCTGCGCACATGCTCCAGATCGACCGCAACGCTGTACGGCTCGCTCCTGCTCCCGGACACCAGGGCATGCAGCTTCGTGTCCCCGACCCATTCGAGACATGAGACGCGCTTATCCATGTAATACTCATACCCTCTCCAGCGGGAGTTCCCGCTGGCAGAATTCAAAATGCCCATGCTGCGCTCCTTTCGATGTGCGATCTATCAGCCAACTGGCTGCGCTATGCTTCCACGAGCAGCACCTTTTCCTCGTCCAGTCCAAGCCGCTTCTCGACTTTGCCGTCCACGAAGAAAAATGCCCCGCCCCGGCTGAGCGGGTCCTTGGACAGCGGGTTCACCAGCAGCGTCCTCCGGCAGGCAGCCGCCGCCTGCTTTGCGTAGGCGGCGGCTTCCTCCTCGTCCAGATCAAAATTCACGTAGACGGGCCAGATGAGCAGCCCGTCCGACCGGAAAGCGTCCGGATAGATCCAGAGATCGCCGCAGAGCGCGACCGCCATCTCCACGCCGCGGAACAGAAACGGGGCTGTGTCCGCGCCCTCTCTGTAGTGCTCGCCCGTGGTCTCCCAGTCCCGCCAGTTCTTGCTGATCCGGCGGTAATTATGGACCACCGCGCCGTTTTCGATCAACGCATAGGAGGAGTAGATATCTGCCCCGTCCTTTTCGATGTATCCGATCATTATGGCCTTGTGATATGCGCACGACATTGCCTTGATCCGCACCAAGGGCAAAGAATCCTGCTCCGCAGCCATCCGGATGTCCGCGGCGTAGTCGCCTGTCACGGCGCAAAAGCCCTGAACAAACGCCTCCCCAAAGCACACAAGCTCCGCGTCCCCCGACTCCGCAAGAGCCCGCTCGATCTGCGCAAGGTTGAATTCCACATCATTCGCCCGGCATTCATAGGCGGCTAATCCGATTTTCACAGCGATCCTCCCCAGCAATCCCGATTTGTTGTAGTAGTGTAGTATTATACCACACCGGGGCGCACAGGTCAAGAGACAGAACCCCCCGCTGCGGTCCGATCGGGACCACGGCGGGGGTTGTTTTCGATCCCATGAAGCTTGGGCTGCGCCCAAGTGAAGCGGCGGCAGTGCCGCCGTGAAGCTTCGCGCAAAGGGAAGTTCAGTGTGCCGTAGGCACACTCAGTTAAAAAAGCTCTTTTGTCTTGTGGACAAAAGAGCTTTTTTGGTGGAGCATAGGGGGTTCGAACCCCTGACCTCTAGAATGCGAACGAATCAAAAGCTGTAATTTGTATTGATTTTCAGCCGTTTCCGGCGCTTTTGGCTGGAATACAAATGGTCTTGTGACCTCTTTTGCCCGTTGTAACCATGTGTCCCGGAAGTGTCTGTGGTATGCGTTGTGGTCACAGGAACATAAGCGGAAAGGCGCTCTGCCTGTGCGTGTTTATCATAGTCCGAAACGGAGAAAGCGTCAACGATTTTCTTGACGGCTGGCAGAGCAAGCTATAGGATGCCATAATCAAAGAAGAAGCATTCTGCTGCCATCGAAGCCATATTTGGCAAAGGCTGACTTGAACCCATACAAGGGTAAGGCAGAGAGCCAAGAGAGTCATATTAGGGGGGGCAACCGTTGAATTTATTTCTTACAGGAAAAATAGTTCTCCACATCCGCCCAATTTCCGACCGGGGCCGCTTCTCTCGGAATCCGGCGGAGCAGATACAGCATACGGCTGCGTTTTTCGCCCGTCAGACTGTGCAGGTCAGAGAGATACCAACATCCCATTTTTACTTGCAAGTATTCCAATATCGCATCTGCTGTCATCGCTATCCCCCTTTCTGTGAGCGTATGGCTCTCTTATATATTTCTATACGAGAATGATGTCGAAAAATTGGGGGTAGGTAAAGAAAATCACCACTTTCAAAAAGCGGTGATTTTCTAATGGCTGTTTGTATTACGGCGTGGTGGGTACGGCTTCCTCCTGCGTCCCATCTTCTTGCGCGGTCTGTGCTTCTTCAATCATTTTGTAGATTTCAGGAGAGGAGATGCCTTGAAGCAGCCTAACATTCTCCTCCAGCGTACCGCCGAACTGCTCCGTATAGGCCCGAATGACCTCCAATCGTTTGGCGGGAAGCTGGTATGTAGGCGTTGGCACTGGGGAGGTCGGGGCGGGAGTTTCCATTTCTGCATGATCCTTGGTGTTGTCCGGCGTTTTTTCCGGCTCTGTGTGCATGGTGGACGACGGTGTTTCCGCAGGCTCAGCGGATGTACCGCTGCTGTCGCCTTGGGCGGTATCTTGCTGCGCATCTGAACTCGGCTCCTGACCGCGGCGGGCTTCCCGAATCATCGTGAAAATTTCATCGTTAGTATAGTTCCGCAGCAGAGCCAGGTTCTCGTCAATCGTACCGCCGAACTGTGCGGTATAAGCCCGCATGGCCCGGAGGCGTTTGGCAGAGATGTGGTGTTCCATGGCGCTGTCGTTTTCTTCCGCATCCATCTGGAACACGGAAACCTCCAGCTTTTCCTCCCCGATGGCGGCAGAAGTGGTTTCTACCTCCGCTTTCAGCTTGGCGCTGTCTGTCCGCACACTGACTTCAATATCCGTATTATGTTCGTTCAGGTAATTCTGCTTCTGACAGGCAGACACAATAGTGTTCATACATTCTTCTGCACTGCCCTTGTGGATGGTGAGATTGGAGAGCAGCACCTTGGCGTCCTCATTTAGCGGCACCACGCCAATGACCCGCTCAAAGCAGTTCAGATCCAGCCGGACACTGGGGTTGATGTCCATGTAAACATAGCTGGTCGGCGTGGAGTAGAGATGGTATCCAAAGGCTGCCGTACAGATCACCACCAGACACGCCGCCGCAGAGAGTGCCTTTCTCACAGAGGGGGTTGATGCAGTGACTTCCTGTCCAACCGCATAATTTCGGTTGCGGATCTCCGCAAAGGTGCCATCTTTTTTCAAAATGACACAGCGGCTGCCCTTGATTTCCATAACGATTCCCCGCATCTTAAAGCCCCTCCTTTCCGATTTGAAAATATTCCCGCATGACCTGATAGTCTCCTGCCCAGATCAGCATCCCGGCAATGATATAGGTTCGGTTGCGTTCCAGAACCTTGCTGCCGGTTCCCAGTTCCGCCATGATTTGACTGGCAGGGAGACATTTTGTTTTCTTGACCGCCGCCACCCTCTCCGGTTGCTGGATCAGCCAGCGGATGACCTCCAGACAAGCCCGTTTTGTCCGGCCAAACTTTGGGGACGATTTCGGCAAGTCGAAAAAAGAAATATGAAGCTTGTCCAGTTCCTGCCGAAGCGCACTGATTTCTAACGCAGCATCCGACACCATAGGGACTGGATCTTCGATTTCAAGGGGAACTTCTCTGCCGTGGTCATCCTGCATACTGAGAGCGCTGAAGGGCACACACTTGGCATTCCGGCTTTCCTTACGCAAAAAATCCGTGACCCGGTTGTGAATAGCTGCGGCGGCAAGGGCCTGAAAGGAGCCTTTTTCTGGTCGAAAGGCGGTGATGGCGTCATTAAAGGCAATCAGCGCCTCGGAATAGGCATCGTCATGGCAGTCCACAAACCGCCCTGCCGCCTTGGAAGCACAGCGGCGGATAAACAGGTCATTTTCCGTCAAAAAGGTTTCCCGTATCTGTGGGTTCCGCTGGGCCAGCAGAAGCCGTTCCGTTTCATTCATACTGCCGTCCCTCCAGTTCCGCAGTTTCTTACGCGATTGCAGAAATTAAAATAGCGGAAAACGGCAGTCCTGTCAAGCAGTTGGCTCGCAAGATACCTCATACTTAGCTCTGAGATCGTTGTTTTTTATATACGCAGTGTGTTGGAGCCTTTTGGGGGAGCCGAAAAATATTTAGCCTGCCCCCAAGAGAAGCACACTTAGCTCGTATACATGGTTGAAACAAGACCAACGAGAGGAATGGTGTTACGATGAAAGTAAAGCCTTTTCATGTATTGCTGGCAAGTGTACTGCTCATTTTCGCACTGAGTGTTCCCGCATCTGCCGCAGATGTGCCCTTTTCGGACGTGGCTGACTCAGCATGGTATTACGAATCCGTTGAGCGAGTCTATGAGGAAAACCGGATGAATGGCACCAGCGCCAGCACCTTCACGCCCAATGGTCCACTGACCCGCGCTATGCTGGCGGTGATCCTCTGGCGAATAGAAGGCTGTCCAACCACCGGACAGCCCGCAATATTCACGGATACCGCGCCGAATGATTGGTTTGCCGAAGGGCTTTCCTGGTGCGTGGAGTCCGGCGTGTTTGCCGGATTTCAGGATGGCAGCTTTCGCCCCCAAGATTCCATTACACGGGAACAGCTTGCTGCGGTATTTTTCCGGTACGCCGAACAAGCAAGAACTGCACCGTCCAATCAAGTAGGCTCTGCGGCATTCATAAACGGCTGTGCATGGGCGGCGGATGCCTGCAATTGGGCCAACGAACACAGCTTATTTACGGATGCCATGGGCGCCCTTGACCTTTGTTCGCCTGCCAGCCGCGCCGAAATCGCCTATCTGCTGGATCAGTATTTTCCATCCGAAAAAGCTGTTCCTACCTTGGCAGAAAACAGCTTCGGCTCCATGGGGTATCTGTTGTATACTCCGGCCGACCCGCAGCCTGATATGCCGCTGATCGTCTATCTGCACGGCGGTCACGGCAAGGGAAGCGACCTGTCCGTCCTCACCGGCACAGACGGGTTTCCGCAGTATCTGGCAGATGGTCTGCTGGGGGATGTCCCGGCGTATGTACTGATCCCCCAACTTCCCGCAGACCAGCGGGGATGGAAGCCCGCCGCGGAGACAGTCGTGCAGCTGATTGACAAGGTCTGCAAAGAAAATCACATTGACCGCAGCCGCATTGGTCTCACCGGGCACAGCATGGGCGGCACTGGGACATGGGATCTGGCATTGGCCTATCCTGATGTATTTTCTCGCATCGCCCCCATGAGCGGCAGTGTGGATACCACGCCGGAAACGCTTGCGATCCTCAGGAATACACCGATCTGGGCTTTCGTGGGCGAGGACGATGTGGTGGTCAAGCCGGAGTCCTCGGAACGGTTGATTGCCGTGCTGGAACAGCAAAATGCGGACGCGCAGATCACTGCTTTCCCGGAAACCGATCATGTTGGCGTACCGCAGAAGGCATGGCTGGAACATGGTGCGGAACTGCTGAATTGGCTGCTTGCCTGATTTTTTCGTCAGCATCCCCCAAGATTGCCGTATCCCGTGCGTATATAGAGGCAGAGCAACCAAATACACACTTTGGAGAAGAACAATATGCGATCATCAAAACGTATCACAGCCCTGCTGTCAGTCTTGCTCATCGTGCTGACTGTTCTGCCCACATCCGCTGCGGCGGCGAAGACGCCGAAGATTGAGGATGATGGGATGAATATGTTCGACAAGAGCGATTTCATCGAGAAGGAGCAGCCGGAACTGACGGAGGAAACCAAACAGCTGATTTCCCTCTACAAGCGCAAGCCGACAGAGGAAAACTATCTCAATCTGCGTGCCGAGGTCATCAAGAACTATGATGCCGTGCTCGTCCGCAAGGAGGCGAAGCTGGCGGAACTGAAGGAGGAAACCGCAGGCAAGCCCGGCGGCGAAGCCAAGGTTGCTGAAATGGAGGAAATCGTGCAGGAGATGTACGAAACTTATTGGAACCGCATCAACAGCAGTATGCTCCGCTTCACCGATCCCCGACTCCTGAACTGGAAGGTGGCCAACGCCTACCAGTATGACTACATTCCTGTCATGGGCGCTGGCACCTCGGTCTATATCGTGCAGCCCATCTCCTATTCATTACCATCTTCAATTTCGCTGCTGTCATACTCCAGCAGATCCTCCACCCGGCAGCCGAGGGCTTTGGCAAGAGCGAGGAGCGTGGAGCCTGCGGCCTTGTTGATGTCCTTTGCTCGGATTTCGTACTGTTGCAGAGTACGCAAATTAACGCCGACCTTTTCGGCAAGCACCCGCTGGGAGTAGCCGCTGATCTTGCGCTGCGCCTGCAAGCGAGTGGGCGGGTTCTTTTTGCGGATCATGCGATTGACAGTATCCACAAATTTCTTTTCGGACGCTTCGTGGAGGGTGGGATAGAGCTTTTCAATTTCCTGCATGGTAATATGCTTCTGGATTTCCTTGAAGCTCCGCCCGGTGTACCATTGATAGTAGGCCAGAATCCATCCGCACCAATACTGCGGTGAATAGTCGTAGTCAATTTGTGCGTTGGGGAAGTCAACCTCCGTCCCGGCCTTTGTAAGAACATCCATCACCAGCTCCGTGCCGGAAACGCCTGATACATACTTCGGCACACCTGCGGCAAACTGCTCGGCATAGCCGGTGCCGATGAACAGGTCGAGGAAGCGATCCATGTCCATCTGACAGCCATTGGCTGCATAGTCCATCGCTTCGCCCATGCATTTCATGGCATCATCGAGATATTGATTATCGTAAGCGTGGATCATTGGGCTGTACCTCCTCACGGATAATGTCACGCATATACAGTCCGTCGATGTCGTCTTTTTCAAGCTCCGCCCGGAAAGCGGCTCTTGCTCCATCGTCACGGGCTTTTCTTTTTGCGTAGTACACGGTATTGTCGGCAACCTCATAAGAGACGAATTGTATTTTCTCAAAAGCTGCGGGGCTTTTCAAAACGAACTGCTCACCGAGCTTACCGAGCCGCATGGCATAAGAAAGCTGCGACAGAGAAATTTCATTGCTCACAAAGGCTCTGGCAAAAGAGAAGTAGGAGTCATCGGCACGATAGCCGACAACCGCATCGCAGGGCGCAAGGTCGATCAGGAAATGCTCCTTGAGCCAATCCGCACCACGCTTCATGACCGGCGTGGAGACCCGGAACTTGCGATACTTCATCAGCAGCGCCAGCCAATGCAGGATCGTATATTCTTCGGAAGAAAGGTCAAGAACACTCAGACCGTCTGTGTCGATTTCATATTTGTTGGCATAGCCATCGGTATTCTCAGTGCAAGCCCACTCCTTTGCAAGCTCCAAATGCTCCGTGCAGTAAAAGCCTTTTCCGTAGTCGTTATAGGATTTGCCTTTTCCAAACACAGGGGCTTGGATGATGTCCGGTGACCCGTGATATAAAATAAGTTTGCTCATTTCCTCTCCTCCATACTTCTTCAGAGTTATTCCGATATTATTATACTTCCCAAGAAGTACAGAGTCAATATGTTCAGAGAAAAATTCATAAAGTATTTGCAAATTGCTTAGATTTGAAATGATTGAGTCCCTATTTCAATACCTTTCAAGCAACTTAGTACCGTGATTTCGCATCTTGCGTAGTGGAATATTGAAATAGTAGATACCAAAACTTATAATATAGGCGGAGGTGATGAAATGGAAATTTCAATAAACGAAAGTGCAGATGTTGGGGAGACAAGCCTGACAAGCCGAAAACCCTTGGAAATCAAGCAGCTCAAGGAGAACTTGTGGGAGGGACG
>CAVCTM010000049.1:0-15767 GCA_963605115.1 Pseudobutyrivibrio sp.
AGGGGGAATCCAAGGGGGTCGCAAGACCCTCTTGGTCGTTCAGGAAAAGAGGGTGTCGGGAGGAAAACCCAATCGAAAGGGTTTTCCTTCTGACCGCGCCTTTGCTTACTTTCCCCGCGAGGGGCAAAGTAAGTCGCGCCTTCGGCGCGAAACATATTCAATCTTAGCGCCCACAGGCGCGTTCAACTTTAAATCCCCCCCGTGCCGCAGCGCGAACACCCCCCGCCGAAAATCCCTCTTCCATTTTCCCGCGAAACGGGTTATAATAACAGGATAGACGAAAACCGCGGAGGGCTTGGAAAAATGCCGGCATTTCGGGTGAAAAGTGAATACACCCCGGCGGGGGACCAGCCGGAGGCGATCCGGGCGATCAGTCAGGGGCTGCGGGACGGTCTGTGCGAGCAGGTGCTCCTCGGCGTGACGGGCAGCGGCAAGACCTACACGATGGCGAAGGTCATCGAGGCGGTCCAGCGCCCGACGCTCGTCCTTGCCCACAACAAAACGCTGGCGGCGCAGCTCTACGGCGAGTTCAAGGAGTTTTTTCCTGACAACGCCGTGGAGTATTTTGTCTCCTATTACGACTATTACCAGCCGGAGGCTTACATCGCGAGCACGGACACCTACATCGAGAAGGACGCCGCCATCAACGAGGAGATCGACCGGATGCGCCTCGCGGCGACCGCCTCGCTGTTAGAGCGGCGGGACGTCATCGTCGTGGCGTCCGTGAGCTGCATTTACGGGCTCGGCGAGCCGGACGATTTTATGCACCTGATGGTGAACCTCACCGTCGGGGCGGAGATGCCCATCGACACGCTGCTCCACCGCCTCATCGACATCCGCTATGAGCGCAACGACATCGCCTTCGAGCGCAACATGTTCCGCGTCCGCGGCGACACGGTGGAGATCTGGCCCGCTTACTGGGCGTCCAGCGCCATCCGCGTGGAGTTTTTCGGCGACGAGATCGACCGCATCAGCGAGATCAACCCCCTCACCGGCGCGGTCATCCGGCGATTAAACTCCATCCCCATCTGGCCCGCGAGCCACTATGTCACGACCCACGAGAAGATGGAGCGCGCCGTCGGCGAGATCCGCCGCGAGTGCGACGAGCGCGTGAAGTATTTTCAGGACCACGGCAAGCTCATCGAGGCGCAGCGCATCGCCGAGCGCGTCAACTACGACATCGAGATGCTGACGGAGCTGGGCTACTGCTCCGGCATCGAAAACTACAGCCGCATCATCTCCGGCAGACCCGTCGGCAGCGCGCCGATGACGCTGCTGGACTATTTTCCGGAGGATTTCGTGCTCTTCGTCGACGAGAGCCACGTGACGCTGCCGCAGGTGCGTGCCATGTATAACGGCGACCGCGCGAGGAAGGAGAGCCTTGTGAAGTTCGGCTTCCGCCTGCCCTCGGCGTTCGATAACCGCCCGCTGAAGTTCGAGGAATTTGAGCAGCGCGTCCATCAGGCGTGCTACGTCTCGGCGACGCCGGGGGACTTTGAGCGCGAGCACGCCGGGCAGATCGTGGAGCAGGTCATCCGCCCCACGGGGCTCTGCGACCCGGAGATCTCCGTCCGCCCCGTCGAGGGACAGGTGGACGACCTCATCGGCGAGATTAACGCCCGCGCCGCGCGCGACGAGCGCGTGCTCGTGACGACGCTGACGAAAAAAATGGCGGAGGACCTCACCGAATACCTCACCGCGGCGGGCATCCGCTGCCGCTATATGCACCACGATATCGACGCGATGCAGCGCATGGAGATCATCCGCGACCTGCGCCTCGGCGAATTTGACGCGCTCATCGGCATCAACCTTCTGCGAGAGGGACTCGATCTGCCGGAGGTCTCGCTCGTCGCGATCTTAGACGCGGACAAGGAGGGCTTCCTCCGCAGCGAGACGAGCCTTATCCAGACCATCGGCCGCGCCGCGCGCAACGCCGACGGCACGGTCATCATGTATGCCGACACGGTGACGCGCAGCATGCGCGCCGCCATCACGGAGACGGAGCGCCGCCGCAGGAAGCAGCAGGCGTATAACGCCGCCCACGGCATCACGCCCCGCACCGTCCACAAGGACGTGCGCGAGCTGCTGCGCTTCTCCGCCGAGGACGAGAAAAAGCCCGGCGCGCGCGGGAAAAGCGGCGTGAAGCTCACGGAGCGCGAGCGCGCCGCAGAGATCGAGCGGCTCGAAAAGCAGATGAAGGAGGCGGCGAAGCTCCTTGAATTCGAGATCGCCGCGAGCCTGCGCGACGCGATCATGGAGCTCAAGGGCGAAAAAAAGAGCAGGAAATGACCGGCGGAAGGGGGGAGACACGCATGGCTGCATCTGTTGTCAAAAACGATTTTTCCAAGGGCGCGATGTGGCGCAACATCCTGTGCATGGGGCTGCCGATGATGCTCGCCCAGCTCATCAACGTGCTCTACTCCATCGTCGACCGCATGTATATCGGACACATGGAGGGCGTCGGCTCCCTCGCGCTGACGGGCTTGGGGCTTACGATGCCGCTCGTTTCCATGATCGGCGCGTTCGCCGCCCTCTGCGGCACGGGCGGGGGACCGCTCTGCTCCATCGCGCGCGGCCGCGGCGACCTTGAAAGCGCGGAGGAGCTGATGGGCAACGCCTTCGCGCTGCTGCTCATTCTCGGCGCGGTGATCACGGCGGCGTTCTCCGCCTTCCTGCGCCCCATTCTGTTCTTCTTCGGCGCGACGGACGCGACGATCGCTTACGCCGCGGAGTATGCGCGGATCTATGTCCTCGGCACTGTTTTCGTGATGCTCGCGCTCGGCATGAATTACTTCATCAACGCGCAGGGCTTCGCCGGGACCGGCATGCTGACCGTGGCGGTCGGCGCGGCGATCAACATCGTGCTGGACCCCATCTTCATCTTCACGCTCGACATGGGCATCGCGGGCGCGGCTTGGGCGACGCTTATCTCCCAGGCGTGCAGCGCGGCGTGGGTGCTCTGCTTCCTGCTGGGGAAAAAGGCGATCTTAAAGCTCCGGCTGCGCTGCATGCGGCTGCGCTGGAGCGTGCTGGGCAGGATGCTCGCCCTCGGCATCACGGGCTTCGTCATGCAGTTCACGAACGGCGTCGTCCAGATCGCCTGCAACGTGGAGCTGCGCGCGTTCGGCGGCGACCTCTTCGTCGGCGCGATGACGGTCGTGAATTCCGTGCGCGAGGTGCTCTTTATGATCATACAGGGGCTCAGCGGCGGCGCGCAGCCGGTGCTGGGCTTCAATTACGGCGCGGGAAAGCCCGACCGCGTGCGGCAGGGCGTCCGCTTTATGACCGCGGCGGCGTTTGCTTACGCCGCGCTCGCCACGGCGGTGACCCAGCTGTTCCCGGCGCAGCTCACGATGGTGTTCAACGACGACCCGGCGCTGCTCGCCATCTGCGAAAGGGCGATGCGCATTTATTTCTGCGCCTTCCTGCCGATGTCGTTTCAGGTGGCGGGCCAGTGTGTGTTCGTTGCACTCGGCAGGGCGAAGCAGGCGATCATTTTCTCCGTGCTGCGCAAGGTCGTCATCGTAACGCCGCTCATCTTCCTGCTGCCGCGCATCCCCGCCCTCGGCGTTTACGGCGTGTTCTGGTCCGAGCCGATCTCGGACATCATCGGCGGCGCGGCATGCTATATCACCATGTATTTCACCGTTTACCGACCGCTCGGCAGGGCGGAACGAAAGGAGACCGGCGCATGAAACTGATGCTCATCGACGGAAACAGCATCGTAAACCGCGCGTTTTACGGCATCCGGATGCTGAACGCTCCGGACGGAACGCCGACGAACGCGGTCTACGGCTTTCTGACCATATTGCAGCGATTGCTGGACGAGGAGAAGCCCGACGGACTCACCGTCACCTTCGACCTGCGCGCGCCGACCTTCCGCCATCTGCAATTCGAGGGCTACAAGGCGCAGCGCAAGCCGATGCCGGAGGACCTCGCCGTCCAGATGCCGCTGCTGAAGGAGACGCTGGACGCGATGGGTGTTCCGCGTGCGGAGTGCGAGGGCTGGGAGGCGGACGACCTGCTCGGCACCCTCGCGCGGAAAAGCGAGGCGCAGGGCGCGGAGACCGTCATCGTCACGGGCGACAAGGACTCCTTCCAACTCATCACGCCGCGCACGCGCGTGCTCCATGTCAAGACCCGGATGGGGCAGACGGAGACCATCGCCTACACGCCGGAGCGCTTCCGCGAGGAATACGGCTTCGACCCCATCCGCATGATCGACCTCAAGGCGCTGATGGGCGACGCGAGCGACAATATCCCCGGCGTTCCCGGCATCGGCGAGAAGACCGCGATGAGCCTCATCCAGACCTACGGCAGCTTGGAGCGCATTTACGCCGACCCGGACGCGCTGGAGGTCAAGGCGGGCGTGAAGCACAAGCTGATGGAAGGGCGCGGGAGCGCGATGCAGAGCTTCGATCTCGCGACGATCCGGACGGACGCGCCGGTGGAGCTGGACCCCGACGCCGCGCGCTGGGACAAAAGCCGCTTCAAGCCGGAGCTTTACGGGCTTTTCTTAAAGCTCGGCTTCACGAAATTTATCGAAAAATGGGGGCTCAAGCCCGCGGCGGAGGACGTTCCCGCGGCGGAGTTTTCCGGGGAATGCACGCTCCGCCGTCTGACGGACGGCGCCGACGCCGCGGCGGAAGCCGCCGCGCTCGCGGGGAGGGAGGTCAATGTCTGGCTGAACGCGGAGCGGACGCTGCTCGCGCTGGAATCGGACGGTGCGGCGCTCATTCTGGACCGGGACGATTTCGCCGGCGATTTTGCCGCCGCAGCCTGCGCGCTGCTTGCCCCCGCGGTCCGGAAAACGGGCCACAATATCAAGGACACCCAGCGCTGGCTGCTCTCCCTCGGCGGGGAGACCGGCGGCTGGGAGTTCGACACCGCGCTCGCCGCTTACCTGCTGGACGCGACGGCGGGCAGCTATGAGATCGACGCGCTCTGCGTGAAATACTGCGCCTTCCAGCCCTATCGCGCCGCCCCGGAGGGGGACGGCCAGATGTCGCTTCTGGGCGACGGCGCGCCGGACGCCGCCGCGCGCTACGGCGAAGCGGCGAGCCTCGCCGCCTCGCTTGCCTGCCTGCGCGAAGCGATGGAGCCGAAGCTCGCGGAGGAGGGGATGGACGCGCTTTACCGCTCCGCGGAGCTGCCGCTCTGCCCCGTGCTCGCGGAGATGGAGCAGGCGGGCTTCCTCGTCGACCGGGACGCCCTGCGTGCCTTCGGCGAGAGCATGACCGGCACGATCGACGCGCTTCAGCGGCGCATCTGGGACGCGGCGGGGGAGGAGTTCAACATCAATTCCCCGAAGCAGCTCGGCGCGGTGCTCTTTGAAAAGCTGATGCTCCCCGGCGGGAAGAAAACGAAGACCGGCTGGAGCACGAACGCGGACGTTCTGGAAAAGCTCCGCGGCAAGGCGAGCATCGTCGACGATGTGCTGGAATACCGCATGCTGACAAAGCTCAAGAGCACTTACGCCGAGGGGCTGCTGAAGGTCATCGACCCCGACGGGCGCATCCGCACGAGCTTCCAGATGACCGTTACGGCGACGGGGCGGCTTTCGAGCACGGAGCCTAATCTGCAAAACATCCCCATCCGGCGCGAGTTCGGCGGTCAGATCCGCCGCATGTTCGTCGCCCCGGAGGGCAGGGTGCTCGTGGACGCGGACTACAGCCAGATCGAGCTGCGCCTGCTGGCGCATATCTCCGGCGACGAGACCATGATCGCCGCCTTCCGCGCGGGGGAGGACATCCACACCGTCACGGCGTCGCAGGTCTTCGGCGTTCCGCCGGAGCAGGTGACGCCCGCCATGCGCAGCCACGCCAAGGCGGTCAACTTCGGCATCGTCTACGGCATCTCCGCATGGTCGCTCGCGCAGGACATCGGCGTCACGGCGGCGGAGGCAAAGGCGTATATGGAGGCTTATCTCCAAAAATACCACGGCGTGCGCGAATACCAGAAGCGCATCGTCGAGCAGGCGAAGGCGGACGGCTTTGTCGCAACGCTCTTCGGCCGCCGCCGTGCGCTGCCGGAGCTGCGCAGCAGCAGCTTCACGGTCCGCTCCTTCGGCGAGCGCGTCGCGCTCAACATGCCCATTCAGGGCACGGCGGCGGACATCATCAAGCTCGCCATGGTCCGCGCTGCGGCGCGGCTGCGCGCGGAGGGACTGGAGAGCCGCCTTATATTGCAGGTCCATGACGAGCTCATCGCCGAGTGCCCGGAGGCGGAGGCCGAGCGCGTCAGGGCGCTGCTGACGGAGGAAATGGCTGCCGCCGCGGAGCTGACCGTTCCGCTTACGGCGTCCGCCGGCGTCGGCAAAAGCTGGGCGGAGGCGCACTGAGAGATGGTCACGTTTCAGGAAGCCGGCGCGATGCTCGACGAAGCCTGCGAAGCACTGCCGCAGGGCATTTTCCGCGGCTTGAACGGCGGCGTCAACCTCAGCCCGGAGACCCGCCGCGGCGAGGACGGCAGCTGCATCCTCGGCCTGTACCACCACGACGCGATGGGGCGCTATATCGAGATCTTTTACGGCTCCATCGCCGCGCTTTACGGCGACATCCCGCCGGAAAAATTCCGCGAGCGGCTCACGAAAACGCTGCACCACGAGCTGACGCACCACATCGAAAACCTCGCCGGGGACCGCACGCTGGAGCACTGGGACGAGGCGCAGAAGGCGCTCGCCGACCTCCCGCCCCTGCGGGGCGACCGCGTGCTCTTTTTGGACGGGGACGACGGCGCGCTCGCGCCCGCTGCCGCGGCGTTTTTCAACGCCCTCAGCCGGGAGACCGGCGCGGAAAAGCGCGCGGAGAGCGCCGGAACGGACGCGGCGGGGACCCTGAACGCCGACGCGCTGCGCGCGGCAAAAAACCTCGGCGCAGACTTTTCCGGCCACGCGCCGCGGGCGCTCACCGCGGAGACGGCGGCATCGGCGGACGTGCTCGTCTGCATGACGGCGCTTCAGGCGGACGAGCTCGCCGAGCGCTTCCCGGAGACGGAGGAGCGGCTTTGCTGCCTCGCGGAGACGGACCTGCTGCCGCCGAAGACCCGGCTCGGCTGGGGCGCGGCGATGCGGCGGCTCAAAAAGGAGACGGAGTATCTGCTCGAAGATCTCCGCGGAGAGGACGAGGACTGAAGACCGTGGAATTTCACATTGCGGACGCGCGGGAGGAGCTGCTGCCCCAGATCCAGCGCATCGAACAGCAGAGTTTTTCCATGCCATGGACGGAGATGATGCTCCGCATCCAGCTCCAGCCGGAGAGCCACATTTTCCTGACGGCGGAGACCGGCGGCGTCATCGCCGGCTATGTCGGGCTGATGTACGTCCTCGACGAGGGCTATATCTCCAACGTCGCCGTCCACCCCGATTACCGGCGCCGCGGCGCGGGCGACGCGCTCATTGCGGCGCTCATCGCGCGCGGGCGGGAAAAGCGCCTCAGCTTCCTGACGCTGGAGGTGCGCGAGAGCAACGCCGCCGCGCGCGCCCTCTATGAAAAGCACGGCTTCCGCGCCGTGGGGCGGCGGAAAAAATACTATGAAAAACCGGTCGAGGACGCCATTTTGATGACCCTCGACTTAACGGAGAACTGAGAAGACCGCCATGCATATCAACGATCCGGCGATCCGCCTGCTCACGAAGCAGGAGCGGCGGGACGCCTATGAGACCGTGTTCCGCGCCTCGTTCCCCCGCGCGGAGCTCCGTCCCCTCGGCGCGATCGAGCGCCTTGTCAAAAGCGGGGAATACTTCTTTTACGGAATGGAGCACGACGGCGCGCTCAGCGCCTTTTTCACCTTCTGGAAGCGCGGGGACTATGTTCTGCTGGACTATCTCTGCGTGGAGCCGGAAAAGCGCAGCGCGGGACTCGGCGCGAAGCTCTTTACCGCCGTGCTCGCCGCACAGCCGCCGGAGGCGATCTGCTTCGGCGAGGCGGAGGCGCCCGTGACCGGCAATGCCGCGCGCGACAGGCTCATCCGCCGCCGGCTCGCGTTTTACGCCCGCCTCGGCGCGCGCACCGTGGACTATGACACCGCCACCTTCGGCGTACATTACAAAACGCTCGCATGGTCCGCGCACGCCGTGGACCCGGCGGCGCTCGCCGCGCAGCACCGCGAATTTTACCGCCTGAGTCTGCCGAAGGCGGTCTATGACGCCGCCGTGCAGATCCCGCTTGCTGCGGGGGAGGCGGTCTATCCCCTCCGGGACTGGGTCCGGACCCCGGAGGACGAGGAGGAAGAACTATGATCATTTTATCCGTGGAATCCACCTGCGACGAGACCGCCGTCGCCCTCGTGCGCGACGGGCGGGAGATCCTGACAGACCAGATCTTCTCCCAAGCCGGGCTGCACGCCGTTTACGGCGGCGTCGTGCCGGAGATCGCCTCGCGCAGCCATGTGGAGGTCATCTACCAGCTCGCCGACCGCGCCCTCGCCGCCGCCGGGATCACCCGGCAGGATATCGGCGCCGTTGCGGTCAGCTTCGCACCGGGGCTCATCGGCGCGGTGCTTGTCGGCGTCAATTTCGCGAAAAGCGCGGCGAGCGCCCTCGGCGTGCCGCTCATTCCGGTCCACCATATCCGGGGCCACATGGCGGCGAACTACCTCGCCTATCCGGAGCTGACCCCGCCCTTCGTCTGCCTCGCCATCTCCGGCGGCAACACCATCATCGTGGACGTGCGGGATTACACGGATATGCGCATCATGGGCGCGACGCGCGACGACGCCGCCGGCGAATGCTTCGACAAGACCGCGCGCGTCCTCGGCCTCGGCTACCCCGGCGGGAAGCCCGTGGACGACCTTGCAAAGGGCGGGGATGACTGCCGCTACACGCTGCCCGTCGCGCGCGTGGAGGGGCATCCTTACGATATGAGCTTTTCCGGGCTGAAGACCGCGGTCATCAACCTTGTCCACCACGCGGAGCAGACCGGCGAGGCGCTCGACCGCGCCTCGCTCTGCGCCTCGTTCCAGCGCGCCGTGAGCGAGTCGCTCGTCCCGCGCGCCATTGCCGCGGTGCGCGAGCGGGGCTACGGCAAGCTCGTCGCCGCCGGCGGCGTCGCGGCGAACAGCCGCATCCGCGCCGATCTGGAGCGCGCGGCGAAGGAGGCGGGCGTGGAGCTTTTCGTCCCGCCGCTGCGTCTCTGCGGCGACAATGCCGCCATGGTCGGCGCGCAGGGCTACTATGAATTCCTCGCCGGAAACACCGCCGGCAGCGACTTGAACGCCTACGCGAGCATGGAGCTCAGCGAGGTCGGCGCAGGAGACTGAAAAAACCGGAAAGGAGGCGGCAGCCATGCCGAACGTCCACGAGGGGCATCGCGACCGGCTGAAACGAAAATTCCGCGACCACGGGCTTGACAGCTTCACGGACGTCGAGGCGCTGGAGCTGCTGCTTTTCTACGCCATCCCGCGGCGCGACACGAACGAGCTCGCCCACGCGCTGCTCGCCCACTTCGGCTCCTTCCGCGCCGTGCTGGAGGCGGACGCCGCCGACCTCGCCGCCGTGCCCGGCGTCGGCGAAACGGCGGCGGGGCTCATTACGCTCACGGCGGCGCTGAACCGGCGCTATCTGCGCGCCGAGCGCGGCGAGGGCAGACAGCTGCTGAGCAGCGACGCCGCGGGCGATTTTCTCTGTCCGCTCTTCACCTACTGCGCGGAGGAGACCGCGTTCCTCGTCTCGATGGACAGCGCCTCGCGCGTGCGCCACTGCCGCGAGCTCGCGAACGGCAGCATCAACCGCGTGGAGCTCGCCGTGCGCGACGTGGTGGACCTTGCGCTGCGGGACCGCGCCGCGCGCGTCATCCTCGCCCACAACCACCTCTCCGGCACCGCGCTGCCCTCCCAGAGCGACATCGACACCACCGAGCGGCTTTTTCAGGCGCTCGCCCTCATCGGCGTGGAGCTCGCCGACCACATCATCGTCTGCGGCAGCGACTTCGTGTCCATGCGCGACAGCGGGTATTTCAAATATTAGTCAACTAAGCCCCCGCCGTCCGGCGGGGGCTTAACTGTTGCTTATAGCGCGATAATTATGTTTGATTTCCTTTTTTCGGGCAGGCGCTGTATAATTTCACTATAAAACCTATGGCGAAAGGCAGCCTGAATTGAGAATAAAGGAGAATCATCACTATGAGCAAGATCGGAAGATGGGTCGTTGACTGCCACATCCACTGCGGCAAGAAGGACCAGACCAGCAAAAACGCCACCGTGGACGGCGTCTACCGCGAGGTGGAGGCGGTCGACAACTCCGGCGAGGCGCTGTTCGATATGGACGCCTACGGCGTCGATATGGGCATCCTGCTCCCCAGCTTTATCGGCACCCACAGCGACGAATACGCCGCGATCTGCAAGCGCAACCCGACCCGCTTCCGCACCTGCGCGATCGAGACGGAGCTCCGCTTCGCCTGCGCCAAGGGCAAGGACCACTGGACCATCGAGAAGGCGCTCAAGGAGCTCGACGGCTACTTTTCCGGTCCGGACAAGGAGTGGTTCGTCGGCATCGGCGAGTTCGCCCCCGGCTCCATGGGCATCCTCCGCGACCGCCCGACCCGCATGGACCGCTTCAAGGAGTGGTGCCAGATCGCCGAGTTCTGCATCCACTACGACATCCCCTGCTACACCCATGAGTTCACGACCTACTGCATGGAGGAGCACCTCACCATGATCGCGGCGGTCTGCACCAAGTATCCCGCGTTCAAGGTCATCATCGCCCACGGCGGCGGCAGCGCGGAGGACGACATCAAGAAGGCGGTCTCCCTCGCCCGCAACTTCGAGAACATCTATCTGGAGACCGGCTACTGGCGCGCGGAGTATTATGAGCACGCCCTCATCGACCCGGACCTCGGCGCGGCGAAGCTGCTCTGGGGCGGCGGCGACACCGGCAGCCACATCTGGTACCCGATGATCCGCAAGGGCGCGGTCCGCGCGGAGAAGACCCTCGTCTACAATAACCGCAGCAACTGGATCTGGTCCGGTCAGAAGGCGACCGACTACCAGCCGGACTTCCTCGGCTGGGCGACGCATCAGGTGAACCGTCTGAAGGACCTCGACCTCTGCACGCAGGACGAGATCAACCTCATCGTCGGCGGCAACGCCGCGCGGCTTTATAAGCTGCCCGTGCCGAAGCACTGCTCCTTTGCCGCCAACCGCCCGGACCTCAACCTCATGCCGCGCGAGATTCTGGAGGACCCGAACCCGACGAAGCGCGCCCAGTTCCTGTGGCCCGAAGGCGTCGACTATGTCGGCGGTGCGCACACCATCATCTGAGCTTCGAAAAATAAATGTAATTAAATACACGCATTTTCTATTGACTTGACGGAAAAAGTCTGATACACTGAGGGTACCGGGGCGTGGAAAGCGTCCCGGACCTCGGCGCAAACTGACCTGTTCCCACACCCCACACAAACTTTTTTATGGAAAGGAAGCTGCGAAGACATGGCGAGAACCACATATAAAAAGGAAGTCATGGGCGAGACTTGGTACATGACGGACTATCCGCGCATCCAGTTTGAAAACAACTCCACCGGTCTGCTGAAAAAGCGCATCTGGGAGGCGAGCACCGACGAGATCGAGGAGATCCTGAAAGATTACGGTCTCCCCGCGGAGAGCGAGCTCGGCAAGGCGGGCTGCTATATCCAGAACACCCCGCGCTATAAGGTGATGGAAAAGCGCCGCAAAAACGACGTCGTTCTCATCCCCATCGGCACGACCGAGAACCACGGCGTCCACAACCCCTCCGGGCTGGACACCTACATGGTCTCCTATATCTGCGAGGCGGTCCGCCGCAAGACCGCCAAGATGGGCATCGAGGTCGCGCTGGCGCTGCCCCCCATCAACTACGGCGGCCACCCCTATCACCATGTCGCGATGCCCGGCACCTATATGGTGACGGAGGAGGTCGTGCGCGAGACCCTGATCTATACGCTGCTCGGTCTCTGGGACGACGGCTACCGCAAGTTCATCCTCGTCAACAACCACGGTCACAAGTGGATGCTGGAGAGCGCCGTGCAGGAGTTCTTCAAGCGCTATCAGCTCCCCGCCATCGTGAGCGAGCTGGAGTGGCACCGCGCCATCCGCGAGTTCTGGATCCCCATCGACGAGCCGGATTCCCTGACCACCCACTTCGTCCATGCCGACGAGGCGGAGACCTGCGTGGCGAACTTCCTGTTCGGCGATATGGTCGATATGAGCGTCTGCGTGGATGCCCAGCCGAAGGGCCTTGCCCTCGCGGGACACTACGACACCTCCGTCGACTCTTACGGCCGCGCCCACACCTGGAGCGAGGGCGAGGGTCACAACGTCATCGAGCGCTACGGCACGCCGGAGGGCGTCGTCGGCTATCCGAGCCGCGGCGACGCGTTCAAGGCCAAGCGCCCCATTGCCGCCATCTGCGAGTATATCACGCTGATGATCACCGAGATGCTCGAAAAGTATCCCGCCGGCACCGCGCCGATCGAGGGCTTCACCACCCGCCCGGCGGAGGAAGTCGCGGGCTGCTTCAAAGAGCCGCTCAGCGAAGGCTGGGTCTCCGTCCACGAGCTGCCGAAGCGGGGGATATTTAACCGCTGAAGCGTCAAATGAGAGACCGCCTTTGGCGGTCTCTCATTTGAGGGGGATTCACTCCGCTGCAGCGCACGCCCCTTTGGGGCGCACGTTTGCGGAGCGCAGAGTATTTTTCGGCACGCACGTGTCGCGCCGAAAAATGGATTTGACTTTATTCGCTGCTGCGGCAGCGAACTCTGCGAGGCTTTAAAACTAAAGACGGCGGACATTGGTTCGCCGTCTTTTTTGAAATTTTGTTTTGGAGGATGATTCGATGTCTGATAGGATGAAAGCGGTCGTTCTGACGGGACCGGGGGAGTATTCGGTGCAGCGGGTGCCGGTGCCGGAGCCGGGACCGATGGAGGTTCTGGTGCGCATCCGCGCCGTCGCCATCTGCGGGACGGACCCGAAGCTCTTCGCCGGAGCGTTCGCCGGAATGTGGCCCCCGGCTTATCCCTTTATCGCGGGCCATGAGTTCGCCGGCGAGGTCGCGGCGCTCGGCGCGGGCGTCACGAGCCTCGCCGTGGGCGACCGCGTCGCGGGCGAGGCGCACTGCGGCTGCGGCCACTGCCGCGCGTGCATGGCGGGCTTTTATAACCTCTGCGAAAACTATGGGCGCCCGGAGACGGGCCACCGGCACTACGGCTTTATCGTGCAGGGCGCTTATGCGGAATATAATGTCTACAGCGTCAAGGCGGTCACGAAAATGCCTGACAACGTGAGCTTCGACGAGGGCAGCATGTGCGACACGGCGGGCACGAGCTTCAACGGCATCCGGCTCATCGGCGTGACGCCCGGCGGCTTCTCCGCCTTCATCGGACCGGGTCCGGTCGGACTTTCCGCCATGCTGATGGCGAAAAGCATGGGCTCCACGGTCATCATGGTGGGCAGAGGCGCGCGTCTGGAGGCGGCAAAACGCCTCGGCGCGGATTTTGTTGTTGACTTTGAGAAAGAAAATATGTATGCTCGTATAGAAGAGATCACCGGCGGCAGAAAAGCCGACGAGGTTTTCGAGTGCGCCGGAAACGAGGCGTCCGTCAATCAGGCGCTCGGCAGCGTCAGGCGCGGCGGAGCCGTCGCGCTGCTCGGTCTGCCGACCGCAAACAGCATGAATGTCAATATGAAGAGCGTGATCATGGACCAGATCCGCGTGCAGGGCTGCCGCGCCAATCCCAACTGCTCCGAGCAGGTGCTGCGCATGATGAGCACCGGCGGGCTGAACGTGAAGGACATGGTGACGCACACCTTCGCCATTGACGACATCCATGAGGCGATGGACACCTTTGTCCACCGCCGCGACGGTGCCTTAAAGGTGGTCATCCATCCCTAAGAGAAACCAAGAGGAGGTCAAAAGAAGGAAACATGATGGATTCCGCAACTGTAAAAGAGCTGGAGTCGAAGTGCCGGGAGATCCGCTACCTGATCGTTGACACCATCGCCACGGTGGGCAGCGGTCACGTGGGCGGCAGTCTCTCCGCGGTCGAGGCCGTGGTGACGCTCTACTACCGGCACATGAACATCGACCCCGCGAACCCGGATATGCCGGGACGCGACCGGTTCGTCCTCTCCAAGGGTCACGCCGGCCCCGTGCTGTATGCAACGCTCGCCGAAAAGGGCTATTTCGACAAGAGCTGGCTGCACACGATGAACAAGCCCTACACCCGCCTGCCGAGCCACGTTGACCGCCGGCTCACCCCCGGCGTGGACATGACCGCGGGCTCGCTGGGTCAGGGGCTCTCCGCCGCCGTGGGCATCGCCATCGGCTCGAAGCTCTCCGGCGACGGCGCTTACACCTACTGCATGCTGGGCGACGGCGAGAGCGAGGAGGGACAGGTCTGGGAGGCCGCCATGTTCGCCTGCCACGAAAAGCTGGACCACCTGATCGGCTTCACCGACTATAATAAGCAGCAGATCGACGGCTATGTCGACGAGATGACCGGTATCGCGCCGCTCGCCGACAAGTGGGTCGCCTTCGGCTGGAACGTCATCGAGGTCGACGGGCACGACATCGCCGCCATCGACGACGCGATCTGCCGCGCCAAGGCGCACACGGGCAGCCCGTCCATGATCGTGCTGCACACGGTGAAGGGCAAGGGCTACTCCCGCGCGGAGAACTCCCCCATCGCCTGCCACAGCATGACGTTTACCGCCGAGCAGCACGAGGAAGCGCTGCATGAGCTGGAAGGAGGTCTGGAGAAATGAATGTGAAGGAAGCTGCCTCCCTGCCCATGCGTCAGGTCGTGGCGGGTTATCTGAAGGAGCAGATGGCGCAGGACGACAAGGTCATCGTCATCAACGCCGACCTCGGCGGCGCCTGCGGCACCGCCGGTCTCGTCAAGGATTTCCCGGACCGCACGCTGAACGTCGGCATCGCCGAAGCCAACATGGTCGGTGTCGCCGCCGGTCTCGCCTCTTACGGCTATAAGCCCTTTATCTTCACCTTTGCCCCCTTCGCAACGCGCCGCGTTGCGGACCAGCTCGCCATCTCCGTGAGCTACGCCGGGCTGAAGGTCGTCGTCGTCGGCACGGACCCCGGCGTCTCCGCCCAGATGAACGGCGGCACGCATATGGGCGTCGAGGACACCGCCATCATGCGCGCCATCCCCGGCTTCCTCGTCTATGAGCCCTCCGACTGCGGCCAGTATCTGGAGGCGCTGCCCCAGATTATGGCGCACGACGGTCCCGTCTATATCCGCCAGCTCCGCAAGCTCGCCCCGCCGGTCTATCCGCGGCTGAACGGCGAGTTCAGGCTCGGCAAGGCGGACCTGCTGCGCGAGGGCACGGACGTCACGCTCATCGCCTCCGGCGTTGAGATCGAGCAGGCGATGGGTGCAGCCGACGCGCTTGCCGCCGAGGGCGTCTCCGCCGAGGTGCTCGGCATCCACACGATCAAGCCGCTCGACGCGGACGCCGTAGCCGCCTCCGTCGCCAAGACCGGCTGCGCCGTCGTCTGCGATAACCATAACGTCATCGGCGGGCTCTGCTCCGCCGTCGCGGAGGCGCTCGCGCTCCGCCGCCCGACCCCGCTGGAGTTCATCGGCTTCCAGGACTGCTTCGGCGCCGTCGGCAAGATGAGCGACCTGATGGAACGCTTCGGCATGACAAGCCACCACATCGCCGACGCCGCAAAGCGCGTGATGGGGAGAAAATAAAAGATCCATAATATAAAAGAAGACCGCCGAAGGCGGTCTTCTTTTATATTATAGCTTGTACTCTAACGCAAGGCGGCGGAAGGC